>DUVQ01000054.1 GCA_012840965.1 Oligoflexales bacterium
TGGCTACGGGAGATTTTGGGCCCGGAAGGATGCCCCCGGACATGTTTTAAAACTGTAACGAAGAGATCAAACGCCAAAAAGAACAAACAATCAGGAACCAGTACATACAGATTGGCAGGACCTGTATCAGGGGCAGGATCAGGGACAGGGGTTATCCAAAGTCGCTTCGTTCGAGTTCGTACTTTTTCATTCGCTCGTACAGTGCGCGGCGGCTTATTCCTAGGTACAAGGCCGTGGCTGAAACTTCGCCGTCGTTTACCTTGAGCCCCTCTATGATTGCCTGTTTCTCTGTTGCCTCCAGGGCGTCCTTTAATCGGCCGGCCCCTGGTGGAACTGACAGCAGACGCGAAGATGTCGCATCTTCAGTATTTTGAAATGGCCCAGCCCAACCATCACGACTGGTTATCACCATCCTTTCAATCGCGTGTTTAAGCTCTCGCACGTTTCCAGGCCATGAGTAGCGCATCAAGGCATCCAAAGTTTCCTCGGAAATCCTTGGCACTGGTATACCATTGCGATCCGCCGCTTGGCGCAAAAAGTGCGAAACCAACAGCGGAATGTCCTCAAGACGCTCCCTTAACGCAGGAACTCTGATGGGCAAGACCATGATTCGATGAAAGAAGTCCTCTCGCATCAAACCTTGGCGCACCGCCTGGGACAGATCCATTTTTGTAGCAGTCAAAACCCGCAAATCAACTGTTCTGGAGACGTCACGTCCCAAGGGAAAGACTTGCCCATCCTCTAAAACTCGCAGCAACTGCGCTTGAGCCTTCAAACTGATGCTTTCCACCTCATCCAAAAGCAAGGTCCCACCTGATGCTGCAACCAGCTTTCCGTCTCTGGCCGATTCAGCCCCGGTAAAGGCCCCTCTGGCATGTCCAAAAAGCTCGCTTTCAAGCATGGATTCTGGCAGCGCCGCTGCATTTACCGCTATGTATGGGCCAGCTGCTCTAGGACTGTTGTTGTGAATGGCTTTAGCAACCAACTCCTTACCAGACCCAGTTTCACCGTGAATCAGGATGATGGCCCTGGATTTTGCGACGTTTTCAATCTGGTCAAACAGATCCTGCATGACGCGACTGCGCCCGATCAGACCAAAGCGGCCAACCTCGTCGCCAGAGCATAAAGTCAGCCGTCTACGCAGTTCGTTGGCCTCACGGCTTAAAGAGACTTTTTCAACGGCGCGTCGGACTGAAGCTAGAATCACCTCGTTATCAAAGGGTTTTTCTATGAAATCATAAGCCCCAGATTTCAAGCACCTGACCGCCATGGAAACGTCTCCATGACCAGTAATCAAGATGACTGGCGCCATAAAACGACGCCTGATTACTTCGGCCAACAGTTCTTCGCCATTCATTCCAGGCATCTTGATATCAGAAACAATAACGTCGCAATCTGGGAGGTCTGACCAAGCCAACGCGGCCTCACCTGATGAAAAAGTCCTGACGTCAAAGCGTCGCAGCGTCAGCAGTTGAGCAAGGGATGTCCTGGCAGCCTCATCATCGTCTATGACCACAATCAGGGATTTTTGTAATGGTTTGCTCATGGTCTACTCCTGATGAGGCAATCGAATTGTGAAAACCGCGCCACCATCGTTTGATGCCTCTATCCGGCCTTGGTGCTCGTGCAAAATGGCGTGGGAAATGGAAAGCCCAAGCCCTGTCCCCTTACCAGGTGCCTTTGTGGTGAAAAACGGCTCAAACAGCTTGTCGCCGGAATCAAATCCTGGCCCAGTATCTTTGAATATTATCACCACCGGCAACTCGTGGTCTGGCTCATACCTGGTGGTGACGGTTAGTTGTCGGTTTTCACAGTTTTCCATGGCCTGCCTAGCATTGACTGCCACGTTCATAAATACCAGCCACAGACGAATGCGGTCGCCTTGTACCAGGGGTAACGATTCATCTAGGTTCTTGACCACTTCCACGCCAGCTAAGCGCATCTGGGAATCCAAAAACTCCAAAGTTTCCCTGATGATAGAGTTTATCTGAACTGGTTCCAGGTCTATTTCGGCCCGCCTAGCCAACGAACGCATTTGGGCAATGATTTTGGCGGCACGGTCCACCTGTTGGTTAACAAGTTCCAGATTTTCCTTGATTTCATCGATCGACCCCGCGTTTTCCTCTAGCATGTAAAGGGCGTTTCCAGCGTAATTTCTGATCCCAGTCAAAGGTTGATTCAGTTCATGGGCCATTGCCGCGGCCATCTCGCCCATTTCAGCCAGCCGTGACGAGTGTGCCAGCATGGCTGCCTGCTCCTTCGCCATGTCTGACAGTTCTTGGTGTTTAGCCTCAGCTACCATAAGGTGCTGTTTGGTTTGACGGGCCATGGATCTAAGTCCGCGGGATCTATCTGATATTACCCCAGCTATAAAGGTGACCGCCACGTAGAAAGTCCCCCTGATAGCATCGTTCCATAACGGTTCATGCCCAACGCCAAGAGCCGCCAATACCAGTGGGACCATACCAGGTACCAAGGCCAGCCAGACCGCCTTTTTGCCAAACCAAACTGCCGCCAACACCAAGGGTACATAGGCAAAATGATTCAGGACGTGCCTATCCTGCCAAACGGTGTTAACCATTGATGCCAGAAAAATATGCACCAACATTCCGATGGTTATAATTGTAATTCTGCTAACTACAGGCAGCTTTTTCACTACAGCATCCTCAGCCGGCGGCGGGCTAGGCCGAATATTAACAGCATATTAGCAGCTTTTTATTTTTTGCTGGAAAAGTCTAAGCGTTTTGCGTTGAGGCTACTGTTGGCAGTTTGACTTTGAAGGTTGAACCAACGCCCACGGTGCTTTCAGCATCAATGCGGCCTTGATGCATTTCCACCAGCCTGCGAACCAAGGTCAGGCCAAGGCCAGTACCCGCAATGGTGGCCGTTTGTTGGTTTTTGACCCTGTAAAATTCGTCAAAAACCCGGGCAAGCTCTTCTGGGGCCATTCCTATGCCAGTGTCCTTAACTGAAACTTTTGCATAAGTTCCATTGCATTGCAGCGTGACTGTAACCTGGCCTCCACTGGGGGTGTACTTTATCGCGTTATCAATTAGGTTGGAAATAACACTGGTGATGGCGTTTGTGTCAGCCAATATTTCACAGGATTCTGTCTGGCAGTCCAGCGACAGGGTGATGCCTTTTTCGGTGGCTTTTTCTGTTAACGAGTCCACCAACGAGCGAGTAATCTGGCTTACGTCCACCTTGGTGCGTTTCAGGACAAAGTTGCCCGTTTCAATAGCCGTCAGGTTCAGCAAATCTCCAATCAAGGTTCGCAA
>DUVQ01000055.1 GCA_012840965.1 Oligoflexales bacterium
GGGGGTTGACATTTGACACAGATAGGATGATATTAGCGACACCTGTAATGGTGCCGCGATTGGTGCGGCTGTGGGTCTGGTACGGATCGGGCCCAAACTAGGTTTCAATTGGAGGTTTTTATGAAGCTAGTAACCAAGATCGCCATGGTGGCGGCAGTTGCTCTGGCTTTCGCCGGTTGCGACGATCAGGCTAAGAAAGATCTGGCCAAGTGCCAGGAAGACGCAGGCAAAGTAACCGCAGAGCTCGAAGCAGCCAAGGGCGAACTTGAGGCCGCTAAGACAGCTGCTGCTGAACTACAGACCAAGCTCGACGAGGCTACCAAGGCTCTGGAAGCTGCGAACGCTGAGCTTACCCAGCTGAAAGAAGCGGCAGCAGCCGCCCAGGTTGAGGAGGCTAAGCCGGCCCCAGCTCCTGCTAAGAAACCGGCAGCTAAGAAGGCCGAGCCAAAGCCACCCGAGCCAGTTCGTGTGGAAACCAGCACCGGCAAAAAGGCCCCACCCCAAAGAAAACGCTAGTAGGTGGGAGAAACATAAGGCGACTTTTTAACTTTTTTAGGAGTTTATGAAATGAAGAAGACATTTTTAGCAATCGGCAGCGCCCTCTTGTTGGCCCTGACCTTCGCAGCTTGTGATATGGGCGAAAACGAGCCCGAAGCCAACCCGACGGCAACTACTGCCTGTAAGGCCTATCGCACCGATTTGGGGAACGCCTACATGGAGATCTGCGAACAGTTTGGCAGTGAAGCTGAGTTCCTGCAGTGGTTTCAAGAGGCGAATTGTGAAGAGGCTAAGTGGAACGTAGAACTGACGGACCAGCAAACTACCAATTTTGATGCTTGCCTAGTTGGTATTAGCAGGCTTTCCAAGGATGACTGTGCCCGACTCTTTGGTGATACGCCTGTGTATATTGACGAAATCGTTCCATCCTGCGATCTTTGGTGGCCGGACGTATAAGTAGTCGGCGTTGTAGTTCCCGCCTTTTCTTAAGTTCCGACCTAAATTAAAAATCCTTTAACAATCCATGGGATGCAGGTCTGTATTCAAAACAACTGGGTCTAGTTTAGCAACCACCTGACGGTGTCAAGCGTTGTGCTGAGGCTGTAGTCAAAGCGTTTGAGTAAAGAGCCGCGTTCGACAGATAATGCAACGATTCTAAATCAATCTTCCTGAATGGGTGGCAGTGGGAATCCTGCACCGCCTTCGTCCTCTGCTGGTGGGTTGGAGTCACTAGGCTCGCTGTCGCAGTCCGGTGGGGAGTCAGTAGTGTGATCAATTTCTTCGCTACCAGACTTGTTCTCAGTCCACTCCAGAAGTGGAACTACGTCCTCGAAGAAGCCGTCTTGGATCATGATAACGTCAGCAACCTTCAACAACTCGCCAGCAAAGTTTGTCCCGTCAATCGCCCATAGCTTTGAGGGATCATCAATATTCAAGAAAAAACGCACTCTTGAGCCTGCTGGAACCAAATCGCCAGTAGCAAAATTGACCTTGCCACGAATCAAGGTTGCTTGTGGCAGATTGATCGTCAGATACTTATCAGTATCCAAATCCAGCGATGCCCCAGCCGTCCTAGCCATCCCAGCAGGGGGAGTAACCGTAATCGCATAACGACCAGGATCGACCGCAACTTCAAACTCGCCAAAATCATTGGTCATGGTCGAGAAAAAGACATCGTTGGCGCCACTAAAGCTGGCTGTTAAGACGTCAGAACGGTCCGTCATCAGCGTCACATTTGACTTTGGTACCCCAAAGCCATTGTCTAAAACAGTCCCGCGGACTATAACTCTTGGGTCCAAATAAATCATAAAGGCCTGATATTGCGAATGAACCAAGTCAATCACTCGGCGGGTAGTAGCAAAGCCAGAATCTCCAGGAGGTACAACCGTGACCTGATAACTGCCCTCAAACAAGGGCAGCGTTAAAATCCCGTTTTCATCAGTAATTCCAGATGTTGAGTACGAACCTTTGGCCAACGTGCCGTTAAAAGTCACCTTGGCAAGCCCAACTGGCAGGGATTCTTCACCGCTTA
>DUVQ01000056.1 GCA_012840965.1 Oligoflexales bacterium
AACGTACACGTTAGCAATCGTATATTTCGCCCGGACGATGTCACTAAGAGACAGTCGGGGTGGCTACGGGAGATTTTGGGTCCGGAAGGATGCCCACGGACATGTTTTAAAACTGTAACGAAGAGATAAAACGCAAAAAAGAACAAACAATCAGGAGCCAGAACAGACAAATTAGCAGGATCGGGGGACAGGGGCAGGGTGCGGGGACACGGGACAGGGTCAGGTGCCGTCGCCTACTAGTACGCTTACGTTGTGGCGGACTGTTTCCAGGTTGTCTTTTAAGGTGACCATACCTGGCAATTCATTGATTCCATTTAAAAACAGTTTGGAACGCCATGCTCCATCCTTTGCCTTTGAAAACACCATTTTGTCCCCACTCTCAGTCTCAAGAATGGCTCTATCCCCAGTTACTTCGATCATTTTTACCTTTCTAGCCCTAGGATCATCAGGCCCCTTAATTTTCGCTCGGTCAACAACCGCCGCGAATAATTCACGCCCTCCCCCAGACTTACCCAACAGTTCCCGCCCAATTGCAGCTTTGTATTCCGGTTGCTGATCAGCAGGCAAACTGTCTGTTATCAGCTTGTCCGCGTCCATAATCTGTTTGGCTAAGCCCTCAAAATGAGCTTTGGTATCATCATCGGTAAGCTCCCAAAGCTGGTTCAACTCCCCCCTATCCAAGGCCACAATAACCTCGCTAAATGCCAGGCCAATTTCCTCTTGGATTGGATCCCCTTTACAAGATAGCCCCATCAACGCAAGCACCAACACAACCTGCAATTTAATTTTCATCGGTCAACCCTATAAATCAGCAAATCATCGGACCATTCTCAAAGTCCGTCTAGGCGCCTGTTCCTGTGCAGCCAATTCAGGTGATTCCAGGTCAGTACCAATAGCCGACAAGTCACATTCCAAGTCATAAGCCGCTAATATCCTGGAAACTTCTGAATGGTTTTGCTCTAAATCCCTGGCCACCGAGTTAAACCCAGAACGAGCCGCCACATGCCGGTTCCAAAAGGCAAGCGGATTTAGCTTGAAAAACTCGGCATCATTCTCGGTTGGTTCAAGCAAAATCACATCGCCCTTGAAGTTGTTGTCCATCCTAAGCTTCTCAAGCCCCAGATGAAGCCTGCTTTGCACCATAGTCCTGATGGCCTGGTTTAACACCGTACCAATCCCAAGCTCTGACAAGCCCCTAGCAGTCGGAGTCAATTGATATCTGTTGGTATTCAGAAATGGTCTAAAAGGGTTGTATATGATAATCAAATCTGCACCCTTTTCAACAGCCAAGCTCATGTGGGTAGTCTTGCGGACCATGGCATCAAGATATTCTTCCCCATGAATCCTAGGTGGCACGTAAAAACCTGGAACCGCGACCGACGCTTGCACAGCCTCGCTAATCGTAACTGACTGGTCAGCGTCATAGCCAAAAACAACGCTCCTGGCGGTATTCAGGTTTGTAGACAGAATGTAAAGCGCCCTGCGCGTTTCGCGGTATAACTTGCGAAAATCATTGGAGATATCATTGCGATACAGATTTCGCCGCATAAAAGATTCAATTCGCGTGGTCTCAAAGATGCCAGACGGAATGTATCTGGCGACATGAGGCAGCGGCGTTGCCTCAAAAATATCGCCAATCAGTGGCCCAATAACCCTTTCAGCCGATGTGTAGCCAGGCTGCTCTAAAAAGTCAACGGCCTGTGCTTTAAGCCTTTCACGATTGGCGGAAACGTGCTTTAACGCAGCACTTGCAACTGACGGCCACACTTTCAGCGCATCGTGCGCCAACCTGCTCCCTCTTTCCCGAAATTCCTTGAAGGCCGGCCAATAAAAATCATAGGACTTAAAATGGTCCATCTTCTTCGAAGTGCCATCCAAAGCCTTCAAAAGCTCTTCCGGTGGGATTCCCGCTGCCAAAAACGACCCTATAAAGGCCCCAGCAGACAGGCAAATGTACATATCAAACTCATTTACACTTCGCCCCTGCAGATAGCGATTCAACGCTATCAACCCACCTAGCTTGAATGCCCCACCTGATATGGCCCCGCCAGCCAAAATTAACGCCACTCTCGGATTTTTTCGCGGCTTACTGAGATCTGATTTTTGCAAAATGGTGATTGCCAAAGTTCCACCTCCAATGGCCAATGATACAAGGGAGATAGACAAAAGGTCAAAAAGAGCCTACACAACCCTAAATCAACCCAGCAATCTTCGGCCGGCCGACGAAACGGCCAATTTTGGGCCCCCACGCAAGGATGTTATGGACGGATTTTTGGGTACAATACAAAACAGCCCTGAAGAGGTACCCACGCATGCTCAAGCCAAAGCCCTTAAATCCAGGTTCTGCAGTCAGGCTGATAGCGCCTGCCTCCCCTTTTGAGGCCGACCGCCTTTCAGATGGCGTCAAGATACTGACCGATTTTGGCTTGACTCCCATATGGACCGACCGGGTATTCCAGCGTCAAGGCTATCTGGCTGGACCGGATTCCTTGCGCGTCCTTGAGCTGGCTGACGCTCTTAAAGACCAAGCTTGTGAAGCCGTGATTGCAATTAGGGGTGGTTTTGGGGTGACCAGAATTATCAATGAACTGGCCAACCACAACTTTGGCTCAAAGCTGGTCATGGGCTTTTCCGACATTACCGCCTTGCTTATCTACCTGAACCAGACCGCAAACCAAGTCGTGTTCCACGGCCCAAATGTCTTGGGCATGCCAAACCTGGATCCAGAGTCAAGGGGGCGTCTAAAGGCCGCTTTATTGGGACTGGATTGGGAGACCAACTTCACATGGGCTGGTCTACAATCACTTCGTGGCGGATTTGCCAAAGGACGGCTACTTGCTGGAAATCTGACGCTGATTTGCACGTTGGCAGGCACTTGGACTCAGGCAAACTTGGCTGGAGCTTTATTGGTCATCGAAGAGGTGAACGAGCCTTTATACAGGATTGATCGTCTGCTAACTCAACTGGCCATGCAAGTTCAAGCAAGGCAGCTTTCTGGCGTGATTATTGGCGATCTTGGGGTAGCAGCGCAAGACCTGCCAGATTTACCTAACGTTTTAGAATCATTTACTAATAGACTAGACTGCCCAGTAGTGACTGGCTTTCCAGCAGGCCATAAACATCAAAACCACCCGATTCCATTAGGAATTGAAGCCTCTTTAGATGCCGATCTTGGGTTACTGCGAGTTTTGGAGGATCCTTATGATCGAAGCTGACAGCAAAACTCCCTTCTTTGAGGCAAAGGCAATTCTTGACCAATATGTCGGCCAAGGCTTTCCAGGCGCAGCTCTTGGTATTTACAGCAAAAAACACGGAGATTTCATCACAACTGCAGGCTTTACGGCCTATCCAAATCACGGCGTACCAGTGGCCCCAGTCACTGAGGGCACAATATTTGACCTAGCCTCCTTAACCAAGCCTTTAGCCACCGGGGCAATCACCCTTAACTTACTTAAAAACAAGCTGCTTAATCTCGATGACACTCTTGGCATTCTATGGCCACGCTTTAAATCAAGCCCTTGGGCAGAAGTTACAGTGGCCCACCTGTTGGCCCACTCGTCTGGAATGAAGGACCACTATGAATTTGCCCATATGCTGCCAAAAGTCTTCACCCCCAGTGACGCTGGAAGCCTGAAAACACAAGAATCCGTGGCAGAAATAATTGCCACATCCCCACCTTTGGCCGCGCCTGGCTCGCTGGAAGTTTACAGTGATCTAGGTTTTATCATTCTGGGCATGCTCATCCAAAGACTGACAGGAAAGTCGCTGGCAGAATTGTTTGATGAATTGGTTGCTGGGCCACTAGGTCTGACATCCACTTTGTTTACACCTAACGCTTTGAAACCCCACGCGATTTTCGCCGCAACGGAACTGTGCCCCCTAAGAAAAACGGTGCTATCCGGAGAAGTCCACGACAGCAACTGCTATCTTTTGGGTGGCATAGCTGGACACGCTGGTCTGTTTTCAACTATCACCGAGACTCTTGCGATGGCCAAAGCGGTCACCTTTGGAACCGGTCCATTTAAGGACATCCAAACCTTCATGACAAAGCAAGCAGGCCCACCCAACGCTTCCAGGGTATTGGCCTTTGATACTGCGTCCTTGGCAGGTTCAAGCGCAGGCGATCTGGTCCCACCACAAACCATCGGTCATCTGGGCTTCACCGGCACCTCAATGTGGGTCAATCAACAGCATCAAACCGCAATTGTTTTGCTGACAAACAGAGTGCATCCAACTAGAGACAACATTTTAATCAGGAAAATCAGACCTTTAATACACGATGCAATATGGCGGGAATTGGCACTTTAGCAACTACAACGGTCGGATAATGCTGCCAGTCGTCACCTGGAAGGTCAGGCCCATCGAAAACGCCTCTTTCACCCCATCTCCGTCGATATCCAGGTCAGGCTTTAGGAACATTTCAAGATAAACCAAGAACATTTCCTTCGTGTATGGGTACTCAAATTCCGTTTTATCCATGGCTCGTATCGCGTTAAGCAGTTCATCCACAAGGACCCAGCCACCCAAGGCTCCTAGTCCAGAGGTTACGACGCCGCCAGCAATCTCCACGTTAACCATGTGAATCCTTGCCCATCTAAGCATTAAAGGAATCAGGTTATTATTCTTGCCCACAACAACAAACACCGGGAATTCATAATCAAATCCACCAGCTGTCAGTGTAGACCCCCTGATGATTGTGTTATCAAACACGTATTTTGGGTCACATGCAGGTATGAGTTGGCTTGGATAAACCCCATAATTGCAACCCGCGGATGACGTATCACACGACACAGGCTCTATACGCTCACCCCAGTACAAATTCATGG
The DNA here is from genome assembly GCA_012840965.1 of Oligoflexales bacterium. Taxonomy (GTDB): domain Bacteria; phylum Myxococcota_A; class UBA9042; order DTJE01; family DTJE01; genus DUVQ01. Next base: position 4,827 of record DUVQ01000056.1, read on the forward strand.
TGTAAGGTACGCCCGAGGTATTAATCTCGGGTTCGTGCTCTATTAACAGGATGTTATCACCAGCAGCGGTGGCATTAGTAAAGGCATCGTTAAAGAAAAAGGAGATTTCCGCAAAGGCATTATCAATACCCAATCCTGGAGCACAATTACCCTTGGGCGAGCAAGTTGTCTGGTCACCATCAACGTTAACCCCATGGCCTTGATTTCCAGTTGTACCAAACCAGAAGTTGATGACCTTGTTGACAGGGTCCTCGAACATTGAGATTCCACGACATTGCCCTTCGCTGCACTGGTCATCGTAAGTGCAAACGTTGTTGTCATCACAAGGCAGATCATTTGGAATGAACTGGCACCCAACAGCTGGGTCACACGTGTTGTCGGTGCAAATATTGTTGTCTTCACACAAAATGGGATCGCCAAAACAGATCTGGCCGTCGCACCTATCGTTAATCGTGCATGCAGACTTGTCGTCACAGGTTTTGGCTCCGGAAGGAGCATAGATACACCCGTATCTGGGGTCGCAAGAATCTATGGTACACAGGTTGTCGTCGTCACAGTCCCTGTCAACACCTCCCACACATAAACCATCTACACAACTCTCATTTACAGTGCACAAGTCGCCATCCTCACAGCTCCCATGATGAATTGTGTGGAAGCATCCACCTGCAGGGTTACATGAGTCGATAGTGCAGGGATTACCATCATCACAGTCACGAGTTTCGGTAATACACTGGCCGGCTCTACAGTAACCGCTGCCAACCTGACTACACGGGTCGTTGTCATGGCATGGGCCCGAAATATTGGTGTGTATACAACCAACCAACGAATCACACCTATCGTGGGTGCATGGGTTTCCGTCATCGCAGTCAAGTTTATACATGTCCAAATTCGGGTCTGGAACCTTACATTCACCCTCGGAGTTGCAGGTTTCCCCAACTGTGCATGCGTTTCCGTCGTCGCATGCTCCAAAGTTGGACCTGGACTGGCATCCTCTGGCCGGATCGCACCAGTAGATTTTGCACACATGACCACCATCACAGTCTCTAGGCTCACCCACACACTCGCCTTGAACGCAGCGGTAGTTCACGTGGCAAGCGTCTGCCCCCCCAGTGGGATTGCAGGCTCCGCCATCAATAGGCGTAAAGACACAGCCGGTATCAGGATCACACGAATCAACGGTGCACGGATTACGATCATTACAAACACGTGGGACTCCTGCACAAACGAGAGGATCGCCGTTGCAGTAGTCGTTGACGGTACATGCATTTCCATCGTCACATGGGTCGGTATAGTTATTCTGGTGAACACACCCACTCTTAGGACCATCTATGCAGGTGTCCTTGGTACATGGATTTCCATCGTCGCATAAATCACGCACGCCAATACACTGACCGTTCGAACATGTATCATTCAGAGTACAAGCGTTACCATCATCACAGGAATTATTGTTGGGGACAAACTCACACTCCCCTGTGTCTTTATTGCATAAATCATCTGTACAATCGTTTGGAACCACCGTTCCGTCCCACAACCTCCGGTTGTCAGTACAGTTCTTCCTATAGCCTGTGCACTCACCTTGGGCATTGCACTGTGGGTTTGAAACGCACTTGTCTTTAGGGTCACATTCCCGACCGACTTGGACGGTATTTACACACCCTTGACCATCGAAACACCTGTCTATGGTGCACTCGTTGTTGTCATCACACTTGTTTGGGCCACCTGGAATACAATGGCCATCAGCACTACACATATCGCCCACAGTGCAAGGGTTTCCGTCTTCACAAGGGGCTTTATCGATTGCTGTAAATGCATAGGGGTCTACGTCTGGCACGCAAAACATGCATTGATAGTTCGGACTGGGCTGGTTCATGATGTAACACTGGTTATTGATGAAACAAAATCCAGGCAAAAGCTGTTCTACACATTCGCCAGTGTCAGAATCTCGGACTATTTCCGAGCAAAAGTGCTCAGAGGTCCCACACTCCTCGCACCAAGGCCCAACGCAGGTATCTGGGTCGATGTCAGTATCTCCAGCATCAACATCAGGGTCGATTACCTCTGCATCAGCATCCTCTTCGACCTCTGGTTCCTGCTCATCAGCATCGGCATCAGGGTCAGCATCAGGAATGTCTAGCTGCCCATCATCTTCAGGTTTTATAGGGTCTCGATCCCCTTGTAAGTCCCGAGATGAGTCAAGCTGTCCATCATCCTGCGTAATCGAATCCGGGTCATTGTCTATCTTGTCGATATCCCCACTATCTCCCGGGCCAGGAGACACATGCCCCCCGCCACAGGCCACCAGCGTCAAACAAGCAAAAACAGACAGTAGAATTCGTTTCATTTTCCTACCCAAAACCGACCCGGCAGTAATTGTACAGGAAATGAGCTGTTCAGCGAAGGATAAAGGGCTTTATTGGTGATTTAAGGGCAAAATCGTCGAGCAAAACCAAAGGACTAACCAAACTGGCGGATGCGTTCAACCGCTGAAACCCCCTTGATTCTTTCAAGGGCTCCTATGATTCCATCAAGTTTTGACTGATCTTCAACCTGTAAAACCATCTTTATTTCGGCACTACCATCACCGACAGGTTTAGTTAGAACTGATGAGATATTAGATTTTCGCTCGCTGATTTCCTTGGTAATCGCGGCCAAGACGCCTTGCTCATCCCTTGCCATTATGAAAAGGGGGACGTCAAACACGCCGCCAGCGCCTTGAACCCAGTGTGCAGGTAAAACGCGTTCCTTGGCAGAGGCATTCAGCGTCGGACAGCGCGAAGTGTGAATCGTCACGCCACGTCCACGGGTAATAAAGGCCTTGATTGGGTCACCTGGAATTGGGTTGCAGCATCTGCCAATCTTCAGCATGACGTCTTCCAACCCGTCCACCACGATTCCCTGATGCTGCTTCTTCATCAGGCGCGCCATGTGGATGGCTCGCCGCTCTTCTTCCAGTGCCGTGTCTTCGGTTGGGGTGGCGTCTGGGCGAAGCACTTTGACTACATCAAGCGGAAGTATCTTTTCTGAACTTACTGCCCGGTACAGGTCCTCTATGTTGCCAACACGCATGGTATCAAGGATTTTCTTTTCATCTTCGCCACCATTGAGCACTTTTTTGATTGAGAAACCGTGCCGTCTGAACTCTTTTTCCAAAATTTGACGCCCTCTATCAAGGGCAAGCTTGCGCTCCTCGTTTTGCAGATATTGGCGAATCTTGCTTTGGGCTCGGGTAGTTGTGGCAAACCCCAGCCAGTCACGTTTTGGCCGGCTGTTTTTAGATGTCATGATCTCGACTAAGTCTCCGGAACGAAGCTTAGTGGACAGTGGCACTAGGCGATTGTTGACCTTGGCACCAGTGCACGAGTTGCCGACTTCTGTGTGAATCCCATAGGCAAAATCCAACGTTGTCGCACCTTTTGGGACAACTACAAGGTCGCCTTTTGGGGTGAAAGCAAATACTTCATCCACAAACAAGCTTGTTTGAACGGCCTCCATAAACTGATCTGGACTTTTGACTTCCTGAGCCCATTCAATCAATTGTTTCAACCAGTTAAAATGCTCCTGCTCCCTGTTGGCAGCGCCACCTTCCTTGTACGACCAGTGTGCAGCGATGCCAGATTCCGCAACCTTGTGCATCTGCCATGTTCGAATTTGAATCTCCATGGGTTCATTCTGAGGACCAAACACAGTGGAATGCAGCGAACGGTACCCATTTGGCTTTGGCAGATTTATGAAATCTTTAAAGCGAGCTGGAATTGGGGTCCAGATATTGTGCAGATAACCAAGTATCAACCAACAATCACTAACATCGCGACATATAACGCGAAACGCGACAAAGTCATAAACACGATCCAGGTCTATTCCCTGGATTTTCATCTTTTTGAAGATCCCATAAAGGTTTTTTGGACGCCCAAACACTTCAAAGCCATTTAACTTATTGCTTTCCAAGGTCTTTTGAATGGTCTCAATCACGTCCTTGATGAAATCGGCTCTTTCCTTCAAGCGTCGTTCAGACTGCTCCTTGACCGAGGCATATTCAGCAGGCCACAAATGGCGAAAGGCCAAATCTTCCAGTTCAGTTCTGATCCAAGAGATTCCAAGGCGCTCGGCCAAGGGTGCATAGATATTTAAGGTTTCCTCAGATATCTCCTGCTGTCTTTCCAGACTCTGGAATTCTAGCTCGCGCATGTTGTGTAATCGGTCACAAAGCTTTACCAGCAGGACGCGAATATCCTTGGACATCGCGATCAGCATCTTTTTAAAGTTTTCAGCCTGCTTTTCTTGTTTCGAGGTGAACTGGAACTTGTCCAGCTTTGTAACCCCTTGAACTATCTTGGCGACCTGTAAACCAAAAAGCTGCTCCAGTTCTTCGGAGCGTTCAGGGGCAACATGAATGACGTCATGTAACAGGGCCGCACTGAGGCTGGCTACATCCAGTTTTAAAGTCGCCACCAAGTCGGCAACAGCCAAAGGATGCATGATGTACGGCGTGCCTGAGTGCCTGAACTGCCCTTCATGGATCTTCGCAGCATACTCTGCTGCAGCACGGACAGGCTCAAGGTCCACGTCTGGCATATACTCGCGGGCTTTTTCTAAGATATTGTCAATGCTATACACGCACTTCCTCTAAATCAGCCGCCCGGGAGTTTATCTGGTTTTGCCCAAAATCACCGCATTAATGGCGAAAAGCCAATAATCACCGTCTAGTGTTAGCAACAAGATAGTGTTTGCAAGACGGTCAAAATCTAGTTTTGGGCAACACGCATTCGGGAATTTTTGGGTTATGCCTTACACTAAGGGGAATTGGCCTAATTGAGCCTTCGGCCTGCAAAAACATGGTATGTAATGACGCCTAAAAGCTTTAAAACTGCTGGGACTTCCTGTCAAATGGTGGCAGATGTCTTGCTGTTACTGCCGCTGGCAAAGACGTACAGCTATCTGATCCCAAAGGAGCTTGAAGGACAGGTTTCAGAGGGGATTCAGGTCAGATGCTCGGTTCGTGGAAGGCCAGTTGATGGGCTTGTTTTGAATGTCCGCCCTCCCCTTCCAGATGATCCTGTCTTGATTCCGTTGACAGGGATCAACCCTAGGACGCCGTGGCCCAAGGACCTGTTGGAACTGCTTTCTTGGACGGCCAGATACTACGTTGCCCCCCTTGGGGTTGTGGCCAAAACGGCCATGCCAACGGTCTTTGCCAAGCGGGCGCCAAAGAAGGATCGCTTTGTCAGATTTGTTAAAGACCCGCAGCGGACCCCCAAATCAGACCGCACTGTAACTGTCATCAAGGCAATAAAAGCGGCTGGTGCCATTGAAATCAGCGAGGCCAGAGCCTTGGTTGAAGGTGGTGGCGACATCGTCAGGCGGCTTTTGGCCAGCGGAGTCCTGGAAATTGAGGAACGTGACGCGCTTGGGCCTGGGCCAGTAAAGTTTCCTAAGTTGGCGTCACCATTGATCTTAAACGAGCATCAATCAAAGGCGCTGGACCACATTTTGGCTGCGATTGGCAAGGGATACTCTGGTTTTTTGCTTCACGGCGTCACAGGGTCTGGAAAGACAGAGGTCTATCTTCGTGCGATTGAAGCGACCTTAAAAATGGGCCAGGGGGCCATCATTTTGGTGCCTGAGATCGCCTTGACGATAGAGCTCAGACAGCGATTTCAAGAGCGCTTTGGTGACCACGTGGCCATCTTGCATAGCGCCATGCCTGAATCTAGGCGGGCTGCGGCCTGGGACAAGGTTTTGGCAGGCCAAACCAAGGTGGTTGTAGGTGCGCGTTCAGCGGTTTTTGCGCCAGTTTCCAACCTTGGTCTGATAGTCGTCGATGAAGAGCATGAAACTACATACAAGCAGTCTGATGGCCTGCGATACAACGCAAGGGATCTGGCGCTGGTCCGTGGAACTATTGCAAAATGTCCAGTGGTCTTGGGCTCGGCGACCCCATCCCTTGAATCGTTTCAAAATGCCCATGACAAAAAGCTTATGTACTTGGGGCTGCCAAATCGCGTACAGGCCAGACCGTTGCCCGAGGTCACCTTTGTTGACCTTCGCTACAGCGAGTCTGTTTCAGGCGAGCGCCTGTTTTCGCTGGTCCTACGAGATGCCTTGCGTCAAACCATCGACAGGGGTGAGTCAGCGATTTTGTTCTTAAATCGCCGTGGTTTTGGACGTTTTATCGTTTGTAAAACCTGTGGCACCGCGATTCAGTGTCCCAACTGCAGCATCACCTTGACGCACCACATGAGGCCTGAAAAGCTGACCTGTCATTATTGTGACTATTCATCCCCAGTTTTGCAGGAGTGCCCAACCTGCCAAGCGAAAGAGCTGTCGATAATCGGGTTTGGCACCGAGCGAGTTGAAGAGGAAATCGCAAACTTGATACCTGGGGCGCGGTGTGCGCGGCTCGACTCGGACACCGCGACGGGCGGAGGATTGGACAAGATCCTGACCGGCTTTCGAAACGGTGACACAAACATCCTGATTGGCACTCAAATCGTGGCCAAGGGGCATGATTTTCCAAAGGTCACGCTTGTTGGAGTGCTTTTTGCCGAGCAGTCACTTGCGTTTCCGGATTTTCGAGCAAGTGAGCGAACATTTCAGCTTTTGACACAAGTTGCAGGCAGAGCTGGTCGCGGCCAAAGCCCAGGCCAAGTCATAATCCAAACCTTTAAACCTGAGCAGTACGCTTTAAGATTTGCTTCTGCCCATGATTTCCTGGGGTTTGCAGTGGTTGAAAACAAGCTGCGCAAAGAACGTGGCTACCCTCCACATGCATTCCTGGCAGCCATTGAAGTCTCATCCCCAGACGCGGTCGAGGCCAAGCAAGAGGCGATGCGCATCAAGTCATATCTGGCTCAATTCGGGACAACCGAGGGGCCAGATGGGCGAAACATCATGGTTTTGGGCCCCTCAATGGCGGCCATTCAACGCCTTAGGGGCAGGACAAGATTGCACATTTTGTTAAAAGGACCAAAACGTAGCACCATCAACTCGGTCTTGTGGAAACTGTATCGATTGGTGGGAAATGGCCATGGTCAGGTTCGTATCAGTATTGATGTGGACCCACAAACGTTGCTTTAAGCAAAGCTAGTGTCCACTTTTTGCGGCCCGACGGCGTTTGACTAACGTCCTTACAGGGGGGTTAAAGTAACCAAATCGAATGTCGGGCAGGCCTGTTTCGATCTCATGCATCAATGCCCTAAGCCCAACGACAGGCTCAGGATCACCAACCATAAGCTCGCGATATACCTCGGGATCAATGTTTAAATTGCGCATCTGAACCAGATCCGCCTTGCACTGTTTTAAGCCAGCAATGGTCGCGGCCACCTCGGATTCTCGATCTGAAAAACCTGGAAAAACCAGCAAATTAACTGACACAAAGCCACCAGATTCCGAAACGGCACGACCGCTATCGATCACATCTGCCAAGGAATATCCCTTGGGTCGATAATAGGCACTGTAGTTGGCCATTTGAAAGCTGTTGACTGAAAGCCTGATGGCGTCTAGTCCTGCCTCACAAAGCGATGCAACGGCTTTAGGCAGGCTTCCATTGGTGTTTAGGTTTATGGTTCCAGCCTTTGTACGCTTGCGAATCAACCTGATGGCCTCGCCAATGACGCGCCATTGCATCAACGGTTCTCCCTCACAGCCTTGGCCAAAGGAGACGACCGCGTTTCTGACCCTTCCAATATGCAGGCATGCAACCTCTGCTATTTCTTCAGGTTCTGGCACAAATGAGATTCGATCATGCGGAGCTATAACCCCTTTGTCTGGAGACGCGGAAAGGCAACCTGCGCACCCTGAATTGCAGACTGGTGAAGTTGGCAGCGGCCCTTCTTCACGCCCTAAAAAGAAGTTCTGGGCCGCCCTGCATCCATACACCATTGCACAGTGTTCAAGATGTTGAACCAGCCTGTTAGTTGGCATTTTTTTGCGCAATTCTTTGGCCTTTTGCCCGACTTCATCACGGTCAAAAAGACAGGGGTCCTGACGCCTTGATTTATCCACTCTGACAGCCGCGGTAACCAGCCTGTTTCGCCACCATCCAAGGGGGGCATAAGCAAACAAGGGCAAGACGGGAGCGTCTTCTTCGCTGACGTAGGCCGGTAGGGCCAACCTCAAGTAAGCTGGGCTTGCAAAACCGGCCACACCTTGAACACCACCAACAAGTTCAGCCCCTTTTGTTTCAGGATTGATTCCATAAGGGGTCCTGCTAGGCAGCAGCCACACATCACTACCTTCAGGCAGGTAGACTAGCTCTTCTTCATGAGGGGCTCTGATGCTGTATCCATCATCAACCGCCATGTTGTAGAAGGGGTGGTCGTATAATTCACCATCTTCATCGCAAAAAACCATTTTTGGCTCTTTTAGCACAACGCCTCCGATGACAGCTGCTGGCATCAAAACCTGGACTAGTGGCCAACAAGTGCGCTCATCAGTATTCCTGCAGCCACCCCAACGTTCAAGGATTCAAACTCCCCAGGGGAAGGGATCGTAACCAACACTTGGCAGGATTCTTGGACTAACCGACGAAGGCCAGCCCCTTCAGAACCTAAAACCAGCACAAAAGGACCTTCTGGGGGCAGTTTTGAAGGCGTGACACCGCCAGCAGCTGCAGCCCCAATCACAGTAAATCCCGCATCAGTACAAGCTCGCAAGGCTCTGGCCAGATTCACCACTTTGGTAACTGGCACCTTCATTGCGCCACCAGCTGAGGCCCTTATGACAGCTGGCGTTACAAAAACCTGTCTATCCTGGGGAATAATCACGCCGGCGGCCCCAAAAAAGGCGGCCGTTCTCAAAATTGACCCGAAATTTTGGGGGTCTTGGACCTGATCAAGGGCCACCAAGAAGGGCCGGGATTGCCCAGGCGCGATTAGCTGGTCAAGGTCGACGTACTCAAAAGGCGCCAGTTTCGCGGCAATTCCCTGAAAAGGGCGTCCTTTGGCCAAATCCCCAAAGGCCTTGGATGGAAGGACCCGCACCTCAAGCCCCATATCTTTGGCTTGTTGGGCCAACTTGGCAGGCCCGGCCCCAGCGCCAGAATCCACCAAAACCTGGCGAATCTGCTGGCCGCCTTTATTTAAAAGCTCCTGAACTGCGTGGATTCCATAAGCCAAGTCATCAGACTTTTGACGGCCATCCGAAGTGTTACTTGCTCGCTTTTTTGTATCAGGACGCCTGCGATTCATATGTCCCTTCTTCAACAGTCGGCAAGGTCAGCCGCACCCACTACCAGATGCCTCGCCACTGCCTAGTCGCCACAGAGACAATTTCATTAAGTTCGCGGTGAAGGTCAACAGGTTCAATCAGGTAGGTAGCAAAGTCTAAAGTAGGCTCTTGGGCGCTAAAAACCCTGGTCAGCTCGCCCAGTAACAGCTCCATGCGCACTCTGGGAGCGATGTTGGTCCGATACGAGCCTGGTAAGGATAACGCGCAAGAGTTTACTCGTAATTTGTAGACGGTCTCAACGATGCGTGCCGACACTTCCTTGGCCACGCCAGGTGTGAATTGGTCGGGATCACCAAGACCAAAAGCGCAAACCCTGGGAAAAGTAAGCCGACCATATGATGGAAAAAGTGTCGCTTCACCGACAGCCGTCGATATTTTGTCCTCAACCAACAAATCTGAAACATAGCCACAAAGACGCCAGTCAAGCAGGCCTGTCAGCCCCATGGGAGGACGTTCATTTGTATACAACCCAACCACAAGTACATCGGCTTGAATTGAATCAAGACTTTGTAAGCTAGGTTTTACAAACGAGATGGTCATTTAAAAGGCACCCTATTTTTTGGAACCAGGACGTAATGTTGACCCAATCTTGTCCAAAACGCCATTGACAAAAGCACTGGAATCTTCAGTGCCGTATCTTTTAGAAAGCTCAATGGCCTCGTTTAATATAACCTTAAGTGGAGTTTCTGGCGATTGTTTCATCTCATAGGTTGCCAGCCGGATAATATTTCGGTCCACTGTGGCCATTCTGTCAATTCGCCAGTTAAGTGACGCTACCCTGACGAGTTCGTCTATTTCATCTATGTTCGCAACAACGCCATTGACCAGCTTGTTGGCAAATTCACGAATGCCGGCGTCCGCAAAACCTCTATCCAGCCATAAAGCTTCAGTCGCAGCAGGATCAAAGCCGCGATGAAATTCCCACATATAAAGCAACTGGAGCGCACATTCTCTAGCTCGTCGTCGCATGCTCATTAACACCCACCAGTCAAAGAACTATCGGTTCAGATAGAACGCAACAGATTTGCCATTTCAATAGCACCCTCTGCCGCGTGCCATCCCTTGTTTCCAGACTTAGTACCAGCCCTTTCAATGGCCTGGTCAATGTTATCAGTAGTAAGCACCCCAAACGAAATTGGAACGCCAGTTTGTATCGATGCGGTGGCGATACCCTTGGACGCCTCGGCTGCAACATAATCAAAATGCGGGGTTGAGCCGCGTATTATGCAAGAAAGGCAGATCACCGCGTCATACTGCTTGGTTTGCGCGACTTTCAGGGCCATCAGCGGAATCTCCCAAGCCCCAGGGACACGATATACAGCAATATCGTCTGGATTAGCATCGTGGCGCAACAAGGCGTCCATCGCCCCTTCCTCAAGGCGGTCAGTTATAAAGTGATTAAACCGGCTAACAACCAAGGCAAATTTCAGGCCTTTAGCATTTAACTTGCCTTCAAACGTACGCGCCATGACTACCCCTCCAGTGGCACACCACAATCGGCGGCAAACGATACCGCACCAACGTTTTCTAATCAACCGAAAATCACCGCCCACCACCCACCGCAAGCAAACCCTGCCCCTGCCTCCTGCCCCTGCCTCCTGTCCCGGTCCCTGTCCCTGTCACCAATCATGGCGAAAAGCCTCGTTTTGGGGTAAAAGATCGCAGCATCTCTGGTGGTCAGGGACTAGACAACAAACGGGGCGGATTCATGGCAACAAAAAAATATGATCTGATTGTGATTGGGGCTGGGCCTGGTGGTTATGTGGCCGCTATTAGGGCTGCTCAGCTTGGCAAAAATGTCGCTTGTATCGAGCAAGAGCCTTTGCTTGGTGGTACTTGCTTGCGTGTGGGTTGCATTCCAAGTAAGGCGCTTTTGGAATCCAGCCACCGATTTGATGAGCTGAAGTACCGTACGAAGGAATATGGCTTGGTGGTTGGCGATATTTCCTTTGATCTGGCCGCCATGATGAAGCGCAAAGACAAGATAGTAAAAAACCTGACTGGCGGCATCGAATTGCTTTTCAAGAAAAACAAGATCGACCGCTACTTGGGAAAGGGGCGTTTTGATGGCCTTGGTAAAGTAGTTGTGGAAAACGGTGAAGGCGAGCAAACGGCGCTTGAGGCCGACGCCATCATTATTGCCACTGGGAGTCGCTCGGCTGACCTGCCTGGGGTTGTTATTGGCGGCGGCGTTGGGACCAGTACCGAGGCATTGTCATGGGATGAGGTCCCAGAGCAGCTAGTCGTGATTGGCGCTGGTTTCATTGGACTTGAGCTTGGTTCTGTGTGGGCTAGGCTTGGTGCGAAGGTGACAGTCCTGGAATACATGGATCGAATCATGCCTGGGATTGACGCCAAGATTGCTGACTCTGCAAGAAAAATCCTTCAGCGCCAAGGGATGAAGCTGCGCCTAGGCACCAAGGTTGTGGGCGCTAAAGACAACGGCGATGGTAAATGCACCGTGGAAGTTGAAGGTGGCGATCCAATTGTCGCCGACAAGGTTTTGGTCGCTGTTGGACGAACTCCTAACACGGCGGGCCTGGGGCTGGAATCAGTTGGAATTACAGTGGATCGCAGAGGACGAATCCCAGTGTCTGAAGGCTGGGCGACGACCGCGCCCGGCATTTATGCCATCGGAGACGTCATCGGCGGCGTGATGCTTGCCCACAAGGCTCATGAGGAAGGCGTGGCGTGCGTTGAACGGCTTTACACAGGTACAGGTCATGTCAACTACGACGCGATTCCAGGAGTCTGCTATACCAGCCCAGAAGTGGCCTCCGTTGGGCGCACTGAAGAGCAGCTGAATGAGCAAGGCGTCGCATACAAAGTCGGGCAGTTCCCATTCCGTGCAAACGGCAGGGCGATTACTTTGGGCGCGGCCGAGGGGGAGGTCAAAATCCTGGCTGACGCAAAAACAGGGCGCATTCTGGGAGTCCACATCCTGGGTGCAAGCGCAGGCGACCTGATTGCAGAGGCCACAGCCGCCATTGAATTTGGTGTAAGTGCCGAGACCTTGGCTAGAACATGTCACGCACACCCAACTTTGGCCGAGGCCGTACGAGAGGCCGCCCTGGCAGCATTAGACCGCCCCATTCATATGTAGCCGTGAACCAGACATAACTTGGAAGGTAAGGCTCGGAACTAGAACTCAAGCAAAAGGTCTTCTGGATCCATCCCCGCCTTGATAACGCTAAAGGCCTTTGCCAAAGGTTCATCCGTGCCATCCGCCTCAAAAACAGACGCCAAATCTTCAGGAACCTGATGCGCACGATCACGAAGCAGCAGTCTCACTGTGGCGCCCTGAGATGAAAAGTGAGTCACATGCACCTCGGGACACTGTGGAGACTCGTCCTGGGAGAACCGTTGGACCAAAGACATCACCTGATCCATGGGCAGAAAGCGTTCAACCGAAGGATATAGTTTTGGCGGAGGAGTCAGCCGTTCTTCGGCCCTGATGTTCTCCGGTGTCATACCAAGAGGCTCAATCTTTTCTCTGATAACGGACATCCCATGGCTGACATAACGTCTGGAACCTTCCATCTGAATGACAACCCGGCTTCGACTCCGCGAACCACCTGGAGCGCGAAGCACCACCAGCACCCACGCAGGTTTTATTCCCTGCAACAGGATTTCCCTGATTGCGGCTACAGCCAGCTTTGGCTCTGAACAACCAAATGCCACAGCATCACTGACAGCTGGCCAAGGAAACACCCTGAAGCAGGCCGCAGTTATGATTCCCAAACGTCCACGTGTTCCAATGAATGCATGCATCAGGTTTGGGCCTGCAGACCTGCCAGGTGCAGGCCTGACTGAAAACTGGTGACCATCAGCCAAAAACGCCGACAGGCCAATGCAGTTGTCACGAACTGTGCCATAACGAGGGCTTCCTTCGTGAGGAGCAACTGACGCTAGATACTCCCCAACAGACAAAGAAAGCCTAGCACGTGGGGCATAGCCCAAAGTGAAGCCTTTTTCACGAAGGAAGTTTTCGAGATAGATCATCGACATGCCGCTTTGCACGGTGACGGTGCAGGAAACAGGGTCCATATGAATGACCCGATCCATCTGGTCCAGCCTTATCGTCAGAGTTTTCACGTCGGAATTTTTGGGCTTTGAAGCACGTTCGCCTGTCTGACATACAACCTTCAGGTCGGATCTTCGGGCTATTTGCAGCAGTTCAACTATCTCTTCAGGCACCTCGGGGGTCACAACTGATTGCTCAAGCAAACGGTGATCCCAGGTCATGGTCAGCACAGGAGAGATATTGCCGCCACCCACAATCTCATCCTGCTTACTAGCAGCCACTGGCACTGTAGTTGGGTACAGTTTTTGAGGGTTCATCAGAAGTTGCGGATCAAAAGCCTGTCTAAGGGCCCAAAACAGGCGCCCTCCACCCCTGTAGTCGTCCTCGATGAAGTCTCGTTTGGCAAGCCCAATTCCACTTCCGTAGGACACGGTTGAGCCTTCTGCCATGGCTTGTTTTATCACTCTGGGAACGGCCCAATCGTAAAGATCCAGGGCACTTTGAGCACTTTTTGCCATACCCAGCAGCCTAAAGTGACAAACGGCTCCTTCCTGACTGGCATTTGAAAAAAAGGCTGGGATCAAAATCCTGACCCCACCTAAGGCCCTTGCCTTGTGATAAATGGAAGACAAATCGCGCCACAAACCAGCAACTGCCAAGGTCTCGACGAAACCGCCAGAGTCAAAGATTGGCTTATCGTACGACAGCGGTTGATTGCGCCTTTTAAACCAATGCTCCGCGGGTTCAGGACCAAGCGGCACGCCTGTGGCCCTGGTAATCAGGTCTTTTGACTCGTCAAGATCGTCCTTGGTTGCCTGTTCATCCCCCTCGAAACCAACAAAGAGCATCGAGGCCATGGGAGCATGGTCCAAAAGATGCCTAACCAAAAATGGGTGCTCCAAAAGCCTTTTCAGCGTTGGCCACAGCAGGGAATCCGACACGCCTTCCAAGTCCAATTTCAGCAAACGCCTGACCGTTTCGAAGAATTTAACCTGCTCCAAAAAGGGCGCAACGCCGCCACTTCCAAAGTAACTGACCAACGTTTCAAAGGGGTCCATCAGGCGCATGACGAATGGATTCATTCCCTGCTGCATAATCCTACGCATCGCCTCAAGCCCCATATCCAAATCCATGAAGCGATAGGCCCTGAAACGGCGAACCTTCGGAATTCTGGAAATTTTCAGGCGCAGCCGAACAATTACACCAAGCATCCCTTCGGCACCCAAAAAGACTTGGCGAAAATCTGGATAGCCAAATTCTCTGGGGATGTTTTCAGTACTGATCACCCCCCCATCAGGCAGAGCAATATCCATACCAACGACCATGTCCTCAAAGGCACCATAAGCCGATGAAAACCAACCAGAAACCCTTGATGAAGCCCACCCTCCAACAGTGCCATCGCCAATCCACATCGGACAATGACCAAGAGTATACCCGCGGGCAGCCAAGGCAGATTCAAGCACCGAGCCTTTAACACCCGCCTCCACTGTAACAACCATAGACAGCTCATCAATCTTGACTATCTTGTCCAGCCGAGACAAATCAAGCGAAAGGCCACCTTCGGCCGCCATCACTCCGCCACACACCCCAGTACCCATCCCAAAAGGAACGACAGGAATAAAACTTTCATTAGCCAACGAAAGAAGCTTGGTAACAGCATTTACATCTTTGGGTCTTACTACGACATCAGGGATCGCCTCAGGAGCGGAAGAAAGGTTTTGCGCAATGCGCAAGCGAGCCCATTGATCAACAGCATGTCCTGCCCGATCATTGTAGCCGGTCATAACGTGACCTTCGCCCACTATCTTTTCCAAACGGCCTAGCAAACCAGCATCAACCATGTCACACCCCACATTTCACAACCCGTCAACAAACCGGGGTTTTAGTTTAACACTGCTTTTTAACTTCCAACTAAAGACAGGGCTAAAATCCTGTTGTAGATAAGAAAAAGCAGCTTTTTTTCATTTGCCTCTTGACGCGACGTGTCAAAAGACCGACATTTATACCCGGCATGTGGTTACCTAAGGGCCTTGTGTATTAGTACCACAAAATCTTTTATGGGTTCTTTATGGAGGATTCGTCGTGGAACGTTATGAGTTGCTGAATAAGGTTTTAATGCCTGTGGACAAAGTCGTTGGGACCGGCGTTGATTTGCTTGACAGGCACGGCTTGTACGAGCCGATGAAGGAGAAGCTTGCGCAGGGCATGAAAGCCGCGCTTCGCCTTCAATTTGACGCACAGTACGATCTTGAGGTTCTTGGCGAGGAAAACATCCCAACGACAGGCGGATGCCTTATCGCCTCAAACCACCGATCCTGGCTTGATGCTCAAATTCTGGGTACATGCACAAAGCGACGCCTCTACTTTGTCGCAAAGGCGGAATTCCAAGAGTGGCCAATGCTGCGCCGTTTGATTGACTTGACCGACTCTATCTACGTTAGCCGTGGTGGTGGCGGTCGCGGTCTCGATGAAATCTCCCAGGCAGTCGCCAATGGTAAAGCCGTGGTTATTTTCCCTGAAGGCACCATTCCAGGGGAAGAGGACATTCCGCGCTGGGATGCTGAAGACGATACAGGCTTGCTGCGTGGCCACAGTGGTGTAGTCAGAGTCGCGCTGGCCACCGGAGCCCCCATCATTCCCGTGGGCCTGTCAGGAACTGGCAAAGCCTTCCCGCCTGAAGCTTACCCAAGAATGGAACAGCTTCCCTTGCCGAAACCAACTCCAATCACTGTCAACTTTGGCAAGCCAATCACCTTCAACAAGTCAATGAAGGACATTACCAGGGAAGACTTGGCTAAAATGACCAAGGAAGTCATGGTTGCAATCTCTGGCCTGATGGATCACAGCCGCGAATATGTGCCTGTGACCCTGCCATTAGAGCGGAAGACTGAGCCTAGCTTCCTGCCACCTTACGCCTACAGCAAATCGCCCACCAAGAAGACGGGTAAGGCCAAATATGGCGTGTTGGTGCTTCACGGGTTTACATCCGACGTCCACTGCGTTGACTCATTGGTCAAGCCCTTGGATGCTGCCAAGCTGCCTTACAGATTCCCAATCCTTAGGGGCCATGGAACCAAGTATCAGGACATGGAAGGCACCACTGCGGCTGATTGGTACGAAGATGCAGAAAACGCCCTGCTGGACCTGTACCAGGAAGTCGAAAACGTTATCGTGGTCGGGCTTTCAATGGGTGGCTTAGTGTCTTTGGAGCTTGCAGCTCGACACCGCGACAAGGTAGCAGGTGTGGCCCTGGTAGCGGCGGCCCTGCGCTTTGCCGATCCTATGGCTTTCATGACCCCGATGTTGGCTAAGGTTGTTCGTTACTGGCCAAGTCCAAAGGCATACAACGATGAAACCCTGGCTGCTAAGGAAAACCGCAACTATCCAAAGTTCGCCACGTCGGCCTTTGCTTCTTTGTACGACTACTCACAGAGCATGACTAACATGCTTTCTTTTGTGAAGGCCCCGATAGTTATCCTGCAGTCCAAGAAGGATCAGGTTGTAAACCCGCAATCTGCCAACATTATTTACAAGAAAGTCTCCTCCAAGGACAAGCAGCTTGTGTGGTTTGAAAAGAGTGGCCACGAGATGCTGCTGGATCTGGAAGCTGAAGCTGCAACCAACACAGTGATGGACTTTATTAACAAAATCACTGGCGGCAAGTAGTTTTGGATTCGAGCCAGTCCTGCTTGGCTTATAGAATCTTCGTTTAACTATTCAAAAATCACCGTCGCACTGGTTCAAAGTCACCGTCGGACCACTGGTAGTGGCGGGTCAAAACCCACCTTGGTGCCAACCTTTATGCCGTGTTTTCCAGCGGTAAAGGCGGCAAGCTCTACCACAAACTGCGACGGAGTCGAAACCCCTCGTAATTCCAGTGATAGCGGCCTTGCGTTTTCCACGACACCAACGACAACCCCATCGCTAGAGATGAAAATCATATCCAAGGGAATGTAGGTGTTTTTCATCCAAAACATCTGTTCTTCTGGATGGGGAAAGACAAAGACCATTCCTTTGGTTGGGGCGAGAGTTTTTCTGTGCATTAAGCCGGTGGCGCGTTCAGATGGAGTTTGTGCTATCTCGCAGGTAAAAGAGGACTGACGGCCTTTTGGAGTGATGAAGACGGCCTTTGTGGTGGCTAGGGCGGGGGCGGGGGTGGGAGCGGGGGCAGGGGCGGATGCCAACCCAGAGCTATCCACTGCGTTTTCCTTGTTCATTGGGCCGCCTTTCTCATCAAGAGCGGGTTCGACCTCTTGTACGGCAGTAGGGGCTGGTGGTGAGGCCTCAGATTTGCAGCCAGCACTTACCAATAACGCACACATGCATAGTAATTGCAGATATTTATTAAAAAATCTAAGCATTAACAAATCCTCAGGCAATTCAGTATTTGCATTCCAAAACATGGATTACAAAGCAGTCTCGCCATGACCAGCATGACGGCAAAACCAAGCTATATTCTGGAATTATTCTTGTCATTTCTCAAATCAACACACATATTAAAGGCCAAAACCAGTTCAAAATCTCATTTTAAAACACACTAACAAATACTGTTCCATAATAATACAAACCCTATAACTCTAGGACCAACGCTACATTTCGAACATTCACTAAAACAAATAACTGCTACTGAAAATATCCATAAAAAATCCTGTTTCATTTTGAAACACACTCGAAACTCTAGGAGACTTAACCATCAACATTTACAACCACTTACACAGTTGGCACGTATCCTGCAACAGGTACCTGCGTGTGATGAGTTTGACTCCCCATTTTTCTTTTCTCTTGTTTCCCCCCTTTAGTTCTCGGCCGGTTCCTCGGAACCGGCCGGGGATGCGCTTCTCGTGATTTTAGCCGAAATCATTGTTTAACTCAGATCAGCCTTGTACAATCAAATGTCTTCTTTAGGAGGCAGATATTGACTAAGCGTCAAATCCTTGTCGTCGACGATTATCCTAACTTAATCGAGATGTTGACCGAGCAGCTGGTCTCAGATGGCTACAATGTAACCACAGCTATGACTGGTAAAGAGGCTCTTAAAACGGTGGAAGCCGGTTTTTTGGGCGTAATTTTGCTTGATGTGCAGCTACCTGATGCGACCGGACTGGAAATTTTCCACCAGATAAGGGCCAGTCAACCACTGGCGCCTGTCATTTTTATTACGGCCAACGCGACCTTGAACATGGCGGTCGAGGCCACAAAGGTCGGGGCATTTGACTTTATCGAAAAGGGGCCAGACCTTGGAAGCCGTCTCTCGGTGGCAGTTAAAAACGCGTTCAACAAACTTGCCATGGAGGAAGAGCTTTTAAACCTAAAAAGCAGCAGAAGCGGCCCCAATCCATTTCCAGAATTTATTACGGTCACTCCAAAAATGCAGCAGATTTTGGAGACGCTGCGCTCGGTTTTTAATAGCTTAGCCTCGGTTCTGATCGAAGGAGAATCTGGCACTGGAAAAGAAGTAGTCGCCCGAGGGATTCATGCGGGCGGCAACCGAAATCTGGGGCCATTTGTTGCGGTCAACTGCGCTGGAATCCCGGAAGCCTTGCTGGAAAGCGAGATGTTCGGCTACGAAAAAGGAGCCTTCACTGGAGCTGTTTCAAGAAGGGCCGGAAAGTTCGAGGCAGCACATAAAGGCACCCTTTTTCTTGATGAAGTTGGGGAACTGCCAAAAACGCTACAGGCTAAGCTGTTAAGAGTGCTTCAAGACCACACGTTTCAAAGGGTTGGCGGAACAGAGTCCATTAGCGTTGACATCAGAATCATTTCGGCCACAAACCGAGACCTGTGGCATGAAGTCCAAAACGGCAACTTCAGAGAGGACCTTTACTATCGACTGGCTGTTTTCCCTGTCAAACTGATGCCTTTGCGTGAGCGCCCAGCTGACATTCCAGTTTTAGCGCAATACTTCCTGCACCGCTATAGCGAAGAGGAAGGAAAAGACATCAAGCGATTTGACCCAGTCGCCGTGCAGCTGTTGAAAAGCCAACCGTTTCCTGGAAACGTGCGAGAGCTTGAAAACTTGGTCCGACACGTGGTCATCATAGCCAGAGGAGAAGAAATCAGCCCAGCCGAGCTCATAGGCGCACTGGGCGCACACAGAGCTCAAGGAATTCCAAGTGTTGAATCCTTACTTATGGCTGGGTCTTCGCTGCAGCAGCGACTGGCATCAGCCTTTCCTGATAAGGCGTCCGTTGCTCCAATAAAGGCTTTGCAGTTGGCGTATTTTAGACGGGCTTTGGAACTGTTTGATAACAACATCAGCCAAGCGGCCAGCGCACTGGACGTTGGGCGAGCCACAGTCTATCGGTGGATTTCAGACGAGTCAGGCGAATAAGGGGGACAAATGCATTTTCGAATCACTGCAATCGCGATTGTTTTGACTCTGATGGCTTGCGGAAGCTCGGATCACAAGGATGATCTTGACGATGTTATGAATGAAGATGCCTCACCAGAAACAGCAGCAGATATCCAAACAGATTCAGATGTTGAGGTCATCGAAGATTCTTCGAACGACGATGCTGATGTGACGCCTGGGGACGAATTGGATACGGCAGAACCTGACGCTGACGTGGATGACACTGTGCAGCCAGGGCACGACGAGCCGCCACTCGTAAGATGGGTTGACCCATTCATCGGCACAGGAGGCGCTCTGGGGAATGTTGGCAACACGCTGCCTGGGGCCACCGCACCACTTGGGCTAGTGAAGGTAAGTCCAGATACCCGAGACAGATATGGCGCCCCGGCATTTCAGCACTGCGCCGGTTACAGGTACGAAGACGAATACATATACGCCTTCAGCCACACCCACCTGCACGGAACTGGAGTACCAGACTACGGAAACATCAGGGTTATGCCAGTGGATATCATGACCGAGGAAATGACAAGTCGCTTTGGTGCAAAGTCGACCTTCTCACATGACGACGAGGTTGCGACTGCCGGTTACTACGCTGTAACGTTGGACAATCCATCTGTTCGAGTTGAAATGACTGCCACGACCCGATGTGCACACCATCGCTACACATTTTTGGGTGAAGGCTCGACCAACACGATAATCCTGGACCCTGCCGCCACCTTGGATGATGGAATCTCACGCGGAGGTGCGGTCACTATTGACGAAGACAAGGTTGAAGGCTGGAACTGGGTGCATGGAGCGTTTTCAGGCCGCTTTGACGGTTTCCCCTTGTACTTTTCAATGCAATTTTTACAAAAACCAATCGCCTCCGGCACTTGGCTAAACAGAGTGCTAGCCCCTGGCTCAAACGAGGTTTCAACTGACGAACATAAAGCGAATTATGGAGCGTGGTTTGAATTCGATACCTCTGCGTCGCCCGTGGTGGAGTTCAAAGTCTGCCTATCAACGGTATCCATTGAGGGTTCGAAAGGTAACATGGCTGACGAAATGCCAGATTGGGACTTTGAGGGCATAAAGGCGCAAACCCAGGATGCATGGGAAAGGGAAATGGCGCTGTTTGAAACGGTTGGAGGAACAGCCGAAGAAAAGATAAACTTTTACACGGCCGTTTATCATACGCTCCAGATGCCAACCATATGGAACGATGTTGATGGCCAGTTCCAAGGCTTCAAAAATACAGTCGGACAAGCGGATGGGACCTACTACACCGACATGTCGTTTTGGGACACTTTCAGGACCCAGCACCCGCTGCTAACCCTAGTTTGGCCTGAACGGCAACGAGATATGATGCGTTCACTGGTTTGGATGGTTGAGATGGGTGGCTATGTGCCAAAGTGGCCAATGGCCGCGGGGGACACAGGCAGCATGATTGGCCAGCACAGCGCCAGCGTGGCTGCGGATACATGGATAAAGGGCGTTAGGGACTTTGACA
This sequence comes from Oligoflexales bacterium, assembly GCA_012840965.1. Taxonomy (GTDB): domain Bacteria; phylum Myxococcota_A; class UBA9042; order DTJE01; family DTJE01; genus DUVQ01. Next base: position 25,917 of record DUVQ01000056.1, read on the forward strand.
TGGACAAGCTCTACCCTGCCCTGCGTGAAACGGCTGACGGCCCACTTCCGCCTGGCTCCTATGGGGGGCGAGACGGCATCGCGGCCTACCTAGAGCTCGGCTATGTGCCTGCAGATGTCCGCGACACATCAGTATCCAAGACGGTTGAATATGCATTCAATGATTATTGCATGGCGCAATTGGCCAAAGAACTTGGGCACAATGAAGACTATGACCGTTACATGGAGAGATCAGGCTATTACGTCAATGTGTGGGACTCTGAAACTGGTTTTTTCAGGGGCAGAAACGCTGATGGCTCGTGGATTGAGCGTTTTGAGCCCGAGGAGTTTAATTTCAGTGGCGGTGAATATACTGAGGGGTCGGCTTGGCAATGGCTATGGTTTGTACCACACGACGAGTCTGGATTGCGTGAGCTTTTTGGTGGTGACGCGCCGTTTTTGGAAAGGCTGAGCTTCTTCTTTGATAAGTTCGCAGAAACATTTAATTTTGAATTACCTGGGTCGTATTATTTCCACGGTAATGAACCTGATTTACACGCCCCTTACCTGTTTATAAGAGCTGGACGACCGGATTTAACACAAAAATGGGTTCGACACATTTTAGACACCAACTACAAGCCAACTTTTGAAGGTCTGGTCGGAAACGATGATGCTGGTACCTTGGCTGCTTGGTACGTCTTTTCGGCGATTGGACTTTATCCTTGGCCGTGCTTTCCAGGGTACTACATAACGACGCCGATTTTTGACGAAGTCACGGTACATCTTCCTGGTGGGGACCTTAAGATAGAGGCCCAAGGCGCCTCGCAAGGGCTGCGATACATTCGGTCCGCCACTTTTAACGGCCAAGCGCTGAATGAGCTTTGGATCGAGCACGACAAGATTGTCGATGGCGGCTTATTGGTTTTAATGCTTGATGAAAATCCCCACACCCAAATTAATGATGGCCCCCAATGACCAAAGAACTTGCAGCTAATCTTGAAGCGGCGATTGTGCTGGCGGGTAGGTTCATAGTCACCGAGGCCGCAAGGATTGAGGTGTTGCCAGGAACGCTGCCTGGCGAAGACAATCCTCACACCAATCTTGACCGGGAAACGGATGCACTTTTGCACCATACGCTCTTGGCCTGCTTTCCGGTGGGACGGCAACCGGCCTATCTGACGGAAGAGCTTGCTGACGACCCAATTCGCTTGGAATCCGATCAGGTTTTAATAGTTGACCCAATTGATGGCACCAGGAGCTTGATGAAAAAGCACCCTGAAGCGGCGGTAAGCGTTGCCTTGTGGCGGCGTGGAGCCGGCCTAGTTTGGGGCTGTGTACACAATCCCTTTTTACCGTTAACTGTAAGCGCTATCAAAGGCCAGGGCGTCTTGGTCAATGGCCGGCCTAGTGGAGTGTCCAACCGCAGCGACCCCAAAGAGTGCCGCTTGGTAATGTCGCGATTTGAAACGGAAACAGGCCGTCTCAAGGCTTTAGATGGAATCGCCGATTATTACGCACAAGGCTCTATTGCCAATAAAATGGCCCACATAGCCTGCGGCTTGGCTGATGCCACCCTAACGATTAACCCCCGCTCAGAGTGGGACCTAGCCGCAGGCACCCTATTAATTACCGAGGCTGGCGGCATAGTTACGGACCAGATGGGCCAAGCATTAAGCTTCAATCAGCCGATCTTGGAAATGAATGGATTGGTAGCAACAAACGGGCACCTTCACGAATGGGTTTTAGGCTTGGCAGAAATACTAAGGGGCGCAGGTGACTAGGGGGAACGGATAACTGAGGGGAACGGATTTTATTCAGGAAGGATGACTAGGATTTCGCCCTCACGGACGTAGCCCAACACTTCACGCACTGTCTTTTCGACAGACGACAAATCCCCCGAGGCCTTTGAAATCGCGACCTTACGGACCAACTCATCGTTTTCCCGCGCCATCTGGGCATTAATCTGACTCAACGTATCATATTCGCGCTCAAGCTCGTCATACAGGCTAATCTGTGATGATCGCAGATCGGACACCAACAACAGCGCAATAAGCGTTGCAGCCACCAATCCAAAGACAATCTGTGCGGTACGTCTCGCCACCATAGCAGAGCCTATTTATCACCGCAAATCCGGACTCGTCAAGTATTTTTTGGCGAATGGTGCATTTCTTTGTGGCCAAACCTAAAGTTTTAATATCTTAGCCAGCCAGCTTTTCCCATCTGGCCAAGGCCCCTCGCTCAACGCGACGAAGCCTTAGGCCAATGGGCCTTAACGAAGTCAGCGGGGGACTCTGGCCGCAATTCGGAAAGCACTTCCTTCAAAAGGTCAAGAGTTTCGTTGGGTGGGCTTTTTGGTCCGATAAGGCGGGCTAAGAACCCGTCCTTCTGATTCACAGCGCTCTCAACATCTTCGCGCTTGATCCTCTCAGCATGGGCAACGCTAAGAATCCATTGCGCAACAGCGGTAAGCAAGGGTTTGGAGGACGCCTTCTTCCCAAAAGCCAGCAACTTACGAGCGGCGGTTAGATCATGACGCATTTGCATTCCCACCCTATTCGTTTTGGCAGGGCCGAGCGCCGCGTTTACGTCCTTGAAGCCGATACGATCAATTGAGCTGAGATTACGGGGAATAGGGAAGTCCTTTAGGATAAGCTTGACCAACGTCACCCTACTTACATGGTGAAGTGCTTCTTTCTCATCACTACTGCACTTGCCCGCGTTACCCATAACCCAGCGCCACCCCTCTTCCCGCTCCCAGCCACGCGCTGCAATACGATGCACCCAAAACGCTCTTTCCTTAGGGTTATCATGGACTACATCAAGCAGGGCCGCCATCTCATTTCGATTAAGCGACATTGTCCGCCCTGATGACCGTGTTTCCATATTTACAGCGATGACAAGTGAAAGACGCTGCTTTTCGGAAAGTTTGACGGACTCACGCCACTCCCTTTGTATGTAAAGATTCAAGGTAGCTCCAAGATCTTTTGCGTTGCTAGGTTGCCCTCGCGTTGCTTTGTACCATTCCTGGAGGGATGTGAGAATGACTTCACGGTTATGACCTTCGAAGTCGAAGAAGTGCTGGACAAGTTTCTTCGCAACCTCCTCGGACTCATCCGAGCTCGACTTCTTCAGCCAATCCCTGCCTATCGCGGCAAAATCGCCAGATTGCCCCCTAGGGGGATAACCAAACGCCACCGTCGCGTAAGGGTCTCCAACAAGAGGAGCAAGCCGTTTAGCTACTACATCGGCTGCTGGATCGGAGCTCAAGAGGCCCCACTGGCCCAGAAGAAGCTTGGTCATAAACGGGCCTATCGACAAGCGTTCGTTCTGCGCAAGTTCGCTCAAGAGGGCACGCGCCAAAACATCCAATGAAGCGCTTCCAAGAGCACGCGGTTCATCATTCATAATCTCTCGCCCGAGGGGGCACCAAACGCGATGACGCTCAGCAGCTACTTCTGCCAAATGTAGAGCCAGCCACACGCTCCTATTCGCGACCCTATTAACCAGATGTTCCAATGTATTCACATCATTCTGCGTCACATTCCCCATGAAGGCTTCCAGCGCCTTTAGGTCGACGGATTGCCATTCCAACAGGTTGAAAACCATCTTCGTGACCGCCTCTTCTTGAAGAGACTCCAAAAGGGTCATGTGATTTCCAGTCCTGTTAGCAAAGAAATCGGCGAGTCCAAGCCAGACAAGACGTGGCACAACAGAATTAACCCAGACTCTTACCCAGTCGGCAGCTTGGCTACGAGAACAAACCAGCGGCACCCAAGGCATCCCACTATCCGCCCGATTGAGCGCCTCGTTGAGGCGGATAAGAAGCGCATCACGAACCTGCGGTGAAAGCTCAACCGAAGCGACTTGCGATAGCATCTCAGGGGCGTCTATGGGATTAGCGCCAAAGAGCATTGCTAGAGCCTTGCGAAAGTCCACTTCCCGGCCCGTACCGTTCTTAATGAACTGGCTCCACTCTTCCTTCCAGGCGGCTGTTGAGGCCAAAAGGTCCACCACGTCACGAGATGACGTTGTCGCAACCCGATCCGCCAGTTCGGCTAGTACACTACCGCGAAGGTACTCGTAGTCAAGACGGACTCGAACGGGTCTGCCCTTATCAAGAAGATCGAGTAGGTCACGAAATCGCTCCCACTCCTTAATCACTTCAACAACCTTCTTCGCAGCATTGCCCCACGGCACTTCCGGCTTGATCGCATCAAACGAAGCCAACTCGGGAAGATGGTTGGCTATAGCCTTGGCAAGGTCAGCTCGGGTACGACAAGTACCAGAGATACTCTTCAACCATTCTAGGTACTTGTCCCCGATGGATAGGTCGTATTCGCGCTCGTTCTTGCACTCCCCCCCAACAATCCGTAACCCCCCGCGGGCTATCATCCCGCTTGCAAAGGCCATGGTTCCGTCCATGGTCATCATGCCAGCCCCGAACGGTACTCGCCACGCAAGCGTCCTAGGCATAGCAGCGAAACACAATATGGCCAACTCCACGAACTCTTCCGGTGTTGTCTGCCAGTCCTGAATGCTGATCGGAACGCCTGATATCACGCTACGAAGAATAGTGCTGACCTTGGTAAGCCAGTCTACCGGAAGCTCACGATCAGGTACGTCGAGAGCTACCTCAAGGGGTGCCAAATCCGTGTCGTGAGACATCAGTGGTTCAGCATGAAGTTGTGCTGCGACCTCGGACAGCACAGCGGGGTCGTAGTCCGGTGCCGGACATGCGATGTAGTGCGCCTCAGTGTACAGCCGTCCATCGATGCCATCTCCCGCTTCCGAGCGCTCGCGCTGCCTAACTATGATGACCCACGGCACGCCATCAGCAACTCCAATGGCGGTCGCAAAACCGCCCGAGCTTGCCCAAGGGCATTTCTCCCAAATCGTCCAACTCCGCTCTCCAAGACCCAGCTTTGATGGATGACAAAACTTGGTCAATTCCTGTGGAAAGTTCCTACTGCTACCTGTACAGCGGTGCTCGGCGCCTAGAAGGATCGGGCCGCCAACCGACTGCACCAATTTCCCGTACTGGAACCGTTGCCAGCGCATGATTCTGGGCTCCCTGCTCTCCATCATAATCCTCTCATGACCGCTTGAGGAGACGAACAATCGAAGCAAGTATGGTCACGACCACCAGAACTGGATAAACGGCCCAGTACACTGACCACACAAGTACTAGGCAGATCGTCGCCAGCGGTACACCGACCCAAGGATGGTTACCAGCAAAACGTGCCATACCATGCTGGATCAGATGGACCTCATAGTTGAGGAACCGAAGTGCCCGGCAAGAATGGTCCCAAAGTGTCAAAGTTCTCGTACTCATGTTTAAAACACCACTCGAAAAATAACGATGCTCCACGCCAAGAAAACGTACACAACAATGGGCAGCAGCATAGGCTGCGCGAACATTGGCACCTCATCAGGCACCGGAGCCGCCGCCATTGGTAGGTACGGTCGCAAACTAATCTGCCTCATCAAGCGCTGGCGGATCCACCGAACGACCAGTGCTGCTACCAGGGCGGCAGTTAACCCCAGAACGATAGTCAAAAGTAAAGAAACTATAAACCCATGGTCCAGGTCGGGTTCCGCAGCGCGAATTGCGCTAGCAATGAATGGCCAGCTTGGCAAATTGCTTCCTAGATCCTTGACCCAGTTCGGGAAACTACAGTTCCAAGGACTCATGAAGGCATCGCCAATAATTTTACCAAGGATGGACATCACTACAAAGTATACCGCAATCCCGCCCACCCCCCCCACTAGACTGGCTACTAGTCCACCCCAGATCAACAGCTGCACAATCCAGGCAAACAATAAGAAAACTAGCCATAGCACCCATGAAGACGTAACAATTGCCGCAGAGACCGCAAATACCACAGCATAGACGAGAAGGAAAAGGGCCGGGAGCAATGATACAGCGAGAACTACCACCTGGGTCAGCTCCGTATTGACGGCGAGTTCCCCAGCCATACTGGTACGCGCTCGAATCGCCAAGCCAAGAAAACCGCCCAGAATCGCAAACGCAACGACGCCCGGCACGTACACCCCAACCTGGGAGTACCCACCGGTTAGGAAATATTCTAGGAGGAACCAAATAATCCCCATACCAAGAGCAACGATACTGGCAATCCGCAATACGCGATGATCGAAAGGTTTAAGAGCCATAGCTAAGCAACCTCTAACTGCTCGCCGCAGGCTAACTCCGACCAACCCGGTGGTCAAGTAGCATTAATACGAGCTTCCATCAGACATTCTGCTCCAATAAAACTGGAGCTCCCACTAATAAGCCTCCCGCCAGCAGACTCCCCGAGCCAAGAACTCAAGCGGCTCGAAGACCCGATAGGGACACCACTCATCCAGGAACGATGCACCATTCAAACGAAGACGCCAACCCAGGGCAGTACTCTCGATCGGTACCTCACCTGTGTTTAGGTCGAAACCAAACGCCGAGACTAGAGAATACCAGTCTCCACCGGGAGGAACTAACGCCCGCACCTCCCGAACAAAATCGGAGCCACAGAGGTCCCGAACCTGTTCAGCGGCTTTTAGCCCCTCGATCACCCCAAGAGCTGCCGACCCATGCTGTAAAACCAGCAACTCCGACATAGTCAATACGACCGCCACACGCTGAAACGGATACGCCCCAACTCCATACGAGCGAAGCCCCATGGATGTACTGACGAGATGTTGCAGCCTTGATCCGAGATCCTCGGGGCGAACAGACGAATCTGCTGGGATAACAATCAGTAAGGCGTCAGCGCCCGCGACTGATCGCTGCACCTCAATGGGGATACTGCAATCAGGTGGTGGCATAGTATCTCCACCAGGCATATCGACCATACGAAGGCGCAACTGGTCCTTTCCCAATCCTCCCAACAACGAGCCTGGGAGATCAGCCCAGAGCTCAAACTCCGTCACCTCAGTGGTCGCTAGAGGTGCTCCTCCCCTGAGAATCTCTACCGCATCTTTACTCAGCCTCATGGCTGCCGGACTCTCCGGGTCAGGACGCACCCTGATTGGGCGTGCTACAATGCGTGGAGCCAATGCAGCACGCAATAAACAAGCAAGATATACGGTCTTACCAGCTTTAGTTGGACCTACAATTGCAACCTGCATGTTCATACCACCCACCTGTTTATATAAGATGCCGCGCCTTCACGACTTCCATAGCCCCCTTGCGTCCTGTGGCAAGAAATATAAATGGATCCAGCACCCTAAACGGACGCCAGTTGTCGGCAATCCGTCCCACATTGATCCCCGACTGCTCGTCTCTCCTCAAACGCAACCCATCGTAGTCTTTGTCGTAGTTGGGCTCACCTTTGGGCAAAAAGCCGTAAACCGAGGTCCAGCCGAATCCAACAGCACTCGAAGGAAGGCAATAGTTACGAAGTGTTCCCATGACCGCGCTCGGAAGGATGTCAGACGCGTATTTAAACGCACTTGTAGCCTCTGTCTGTTTCTTCGCATTCGTCCCAGAATCGTAAAAGAGAGCATCGGCTTTCGTTAAACAGAAGCACACGCGACCGCGGAACTGATTCCCTTCCCACGCCCTCATCATGATGTCTGGCAAGTGCTCAAACATCGCAAGCACCATATGGTCACTTTGATTAGACGAGTCGAAACAGATCATGAAGCCGTCGGATTCCCGCAACGCATCAATCAGTTCCGCTCGAATCTGCTGACTATCCCCCTGATCGACGTTCTCGTCCATTGTTGGAAACAGCATTCCGCCGGGCCCATCCCAGACTTGAAATGTCGACTCTTGTTGCGGCATAGGTATAAAGCCAAATAGCTTCCTGCGTGTGATAAGCTTGAATTGTAGCTTCGTCACCACGTCCGTGGCTGAAACAGGATGCTGGCCTATCCTAATTGTCTGTCTTGCAGTGTTAATGAGGTTCAGCATCGGCTCGTTCTCAGCAACCACCTGAATTAGGGGATTGTTCCCAGCAATCCCTCTATCCATAGAAGCGTGAAAGAGCGTCGCTAAGAGCGCAGTTTTACCAGCTTTACTTGGGCCAATTACGAGGTATTTACCCATGATGTGCCATCCCCTCCCTAGTGATGAAATGTAAACACCCTAACTCAATGTCCTTTGCAGCAGCACGTTCCTGGAGTCCGCTCACAGATAGGATGCTATCAGTTCCGACCGAAATCGAGTAGCCTTTGCCCTGCCGATCATACGCTGCGGTCAGCGCAGCATCGTCGTACCGCTGGGTTAGGCAATGGATACGCTGGTTGCGTGACCCACGCCATGGTAGCGACTCGTCGTATAGCTTCGGGATAAACGGACCATCGACCAGCAGGTCAGTGGCTGCCAAGAGGGCGTCAATTGCTGGCTCCCCCCTGAGCCGAAGGGCTGACAGCGTGCTACCTGTGTAGACCATGGTAGTAAACCCAGCCTCCTGCAGATCATGAAGCACGGGTACCAGCGCGACGGCCTGATCCGTAGGTTCGCCGCCAAGAACCGTAACGCCCTCAACCGGTCTGAAGTCAATGGAAGCAACTCGCAGAATCGCTGCAGTAACCTCTGCGGGCTTGTACAGATGGCCTCCATCACTGGCAAGAAAGTGCGAGTTCAGACACTGATCAGTGCACAAGAGACTGCATCCCTGCACCCAGATTCCTATTCGCCAGCCTGGGCCGTTGTGTAGAGTCGGGCGCAGCGATCCCAGGCTGTGAGCCAAACGAAGGGGTGTTATCTGGGGCCCTTGTCTCAGGTCATCTCCCACGGTCGCTATGGCCTCCCTGTCAAGCTCTGCTGGTAGGCTAGGAATCTGTCGAGTTCTTCTTGCCTAATCGTCGGGGTTTTTCCATTAATCGCCTGCTGCAGATGCCACATCGTGATGTCCACCACCTTGCCGTGTTGTTTAGACTCATTGAACGCTTTTTGCGCGGCAGACTCACAGATCTTCTGGATGTCATCTCCGGAAAAACCCTCGGTTTTCTGGCTTAGCACCTGAAAATCGACGTCGGCAGCCACCGGCCTCTTAATTTTATCTCGCAAGAAAAGTTCAAACAGCCTACGGCGGGCGATTTCGTTGGGTAGACCTACATACCTAGGCTCTCCGATTCTGCGCATCTCGGCCGAACTTATCAACCAAGGGCTATTAGTCGTTCCTATGGTAAATAGCCGGTGGTTCGGATCTCTGACTGCCAGTTCCTGCTTGAACGTCGTTCGAACCTGTTCTTTCGCCTCTGACTCATTTGAACCTTCGCTAGTCCCCAGAAGCGCATCAAGTTCATCGAAGATGGCGACCACCTTTTCCTCTGTCCGCAATGCCGCAAACAGCTGCGCCATTTTTTTTGATGACTCGCCGACGTACTTATCCATGATTTCCGAAACTTGAACATATATATAGGGCAGATCAAGCTCACCGGCGATAGCCTTAGCCATCATGGTCTTGCCGGTTCCACCTGGGCCATACAGAAAAAGGCCGAAGGCCCCTGTAAGACCATACTGCTTCGCCATTTCCGGATTACTCCATATTTCTAGCACCGACCTGACGGACTCTTTGACATCGTCGTATCCTGCGACGTGCTCCAGAAGTACATCCGAATATTCAATCTGAAAACCGTCTACAATCTTGATAACTTTATTTATCTTACCCGGTACCATAGGCGACACCTTCCTTAGTGCTAAGTACATATCCGCCAAATCCTGCGATTTACGCAGCCACTGTCCCCACGGCATATCTGGTTGGACTCTAGCCATTTCGATGTTCTTGAGCGAGTCCCATCTAAGAACAGGCGCCTCTCTTAGTGCAGTCCGAACATGGGCATCTCGCTGCTCATCAGAGGGTATGTGACCGAATCTTGCATTCAGCTCGGTATGTAGCGCGTATTCAATAAACCCGCCGCTAGTCAATGCCGCCCCATAATTCGGATCCGTTGCAAGGATGAGCAAATCTAAGGGCGACTGCTTGATGATTCTGGCAAAGGAGGAAAAGCGCGCCCCCAACGTCGTCCGCCTGTGAACCGGTAAATTAATCTCCTCAAGACTCTGAGGACAAAGCCAACATCCGTCGACGATGGCCAGACAGCGCGGCAACTCAGCGTTTTCCTCTGCCTTAACATGCCCCGAGTCCTTCCAGACCACTCCGGCTCTCCGCTCCACCTCTTTTAAGAATAGCTCAAGCCTTTCAGCCCACTCCATGTCTTGAGCCATGAACAGAACTCGATTGAGACCCGCTATTCCGTGTTTCTGCAGTACATCGTTCATATCGATCAGGCCAGCGTGCGATGGTCCTTGGGACGGACTCGGCTGACTCTGACTGCTTGCATCGTCAGCGTCACCCTTGACCAACCAAGCACAGACATTGAGGCCGGCGGTAATACGTTCATCGATCTGGATTTGGGGAAGATGCGAACCAGCACCCGTGAATGCAACGATGTTGTGGTAACCATCTTCATCCAGAGTAAAGGTAAGCACGGCTTCAAACAGCGTTGCAGCAGGCGCTCGACGTAAACCCGCGTAGTACGGAGACGTTTGACCGTGAAGCACCATTAGGCCGCCTCCGGTTCCTTCGACCATATTTCTGAGCTCTTTAACCGCTGCCACCTCATGTTCCATCACAACTCCCTCCGAATCTCCTCAAGGGAGCTACTCAGGTTGCTCCACGTGGGAAGGCGCCGCTCCTGTGCCAGTGCAGGTGCATTGCGGTTCTCCATGCTAACTTGTTGCCGCCTGACCCGCTGTTCTCGCCCAATCTCAGCCACCAGCGACTCGGCCTTGGCCGAACATGTCGCGTTCGACTCGTGACCATAGCCATCAAGCGTGAAACCGCCGTCTAAGCCAATGTGCACGTCAACTCGTGCTCCACCAAACTTGCAGTTCAGGACCAGTGACGACTTTGGGTCGTTATCCCTAGCCCATCTCTGGTCAAAGGACGAAAGCGGCCCGTAGACCCTGCGTAACTTCTCGATGATCAGCATCGCCTGCTGTTTGCGCTCCTCGGCAAGCTCAGCGATATTGGGAGCGGTAGCTACCATAAGATCGACCTGTTGTTCCAGGCGATCAAGAATCCTTTCGTCACGGTCAGCCTGAATCTCCATCCGAGAGTACCGCTGGTAGGACGCCCCAGCGCTTTCCTTCAACCGACCAAGTAGGTTGTGAGCCACCTCAACCTCGGCAGGAAACCAGTCGACGATCTGGGGCCCAGATAGGCGCTGCTCCAACTGATCCACCTTTGCCATCACGCTTGATCTATACGTATCAAGGGCAGCCTGCCGCCTCTGAACGCTGAATTGCAGTGAGCGCACCTGCCCAAAGGCTCCGTTGGCTGTGGCCAAGGCCGCTGCCGAGTCTTGGCGCTGGAGCGAGCTGCGTGCCTGAGCGAGCTGCTCACGGATGGCCTGGCCCTGCTCTTCTAATCCGAGCGTGACCAGCTCTCCCTCGACCTCACGCAACGCCGTCTCAACGGTGTGGACCGCCTCTTCTGCCCGGGACATCTCGCTATGTATCCGCTCAAGCCGCTCCCTCCTGTCATTCTCAACCTTGCGGTTCACTTGCTCGACTTCAGCCTGCAATCGCTCTTCGGTCTCACGGCGTCGCTTCTCGGCTTCATCAAGCCCGTGCTTCATCTCTTGGCGAACTTCCGTAAAGGTTCTCTGGACTTGTTTGACATGGTCTTGGTGGGCACGTTCAAGTTCCGCCACATCCGCCTGGGTGGCCTCAATGTCCGCGTATACCTCACGAAACTCGGCCTCCATCTGCTGCTCCATCGCCCGCTGCGCTTGCTCCAGACGTTCGTTAGTCCTGCGAAGTTGCGAGACGTCGGCGCGGATCTCCTCGTTGATCTGGATCTGTCGCTGAAGGTCGCCCCGAGCACTCTCTAGCTCTCGCTCACGCTGTTGTATGCGAGAACGAAGTTCATCAACCTGCCTCCTAGCTTGGCCAGTCGTTGCCTGGGCCTGACGCTCGTTCCGTCGGCGAATGGCTTCATCCCGTGCTTGTATGGATTCATATGTGACTCCGTCTACGATCCAGCTCATGGCACGCCCTCCAGTACATGTTGGGTACCCGATGATAACGCAGGTAATGATTCCGTCAATGACAAAATCCTCGTAACGCTTGCCGAGAAAGTACGGCGTTCGGAATCAAGAAAAGGTGTTAAATCTTTAAGTGCCGGAAGATTCATGCTAATGCGCCACCATCATCTACACGTGCCAGAAGCGCATCTAAGAGCTCGCGATACGCACGAAGGGTTGTTTCATGCGATCTAAGCTCTTCAAGTTGGGTTTCAAGAGTACTAACCAGTTTGTCCGCTTCCTTAGCCTCTTGGCAATATTTCTCGACCGCCGAATTAAAGTCACTCTCCATGTGAGGACCAATGACATAGCCAGCAAACTTCCTGGCTAGGTCACGCAGACGATCATCGGCCCCGGCCGGTAGGGTCAACTCGCCAACGGTCAGAAGCTGCCGAACCAACAGGGCCTTTGTCGCGATAGCAGCAGGTATGTCTGTGGACTCTTCACCACCTTGGTCGTGCGCTAATTTCCGTACCGAATCACGGAGTTCACGCACTTCGTCGACAACATCCAAGCCCGAGTCGTATTTTTCCTGTAGTTCATCAAACCGCAACTTGATTTGCTCCCAGTCCATCTATGCCCCTCCCTTTGAGACAACTGCAAGCACGTTCCTGGGAAGCCTCCACTTGGCTTCGAGTTCTGCGCTATGCCTCTTAGTCTCAAGGAACTCCTCACGAAAACGTTTCGCGTCTTTTGGAGATAACTGCTCAAGGGCTTCGATAACACTTGGATCAACCGCGTGGCTATCTATGAGATCCTTCTTAAGAGTGCTAATTTGCCCCTTGAGCATTTCAGCTTCTTTCCCTAACGAGCTAGCCTTGTCGACGTGTTCTCGCAGCCTGCTAACCTCTGAGTGCGCATCGCTTAAACTCCTTTCAAGCTCTGAGCGTACCTTTATAATTTCTTGGCTGTTATCCTCCAACACCCCTCGGAGCTCCTCCGGGGAGACTTCCTTGGGGTTGCACAAACGCTCAAGGAAGGGACATGCCATTTCAAATGTTTCCATGTCCAGTTGGCTCTGATGCGCAGCCATAATGGACTCAATTTCCTTCAGCACTGACTCCGTATCAAGCCGCCGCTTTTCTTTCAACTTCTCCTTCGCTGCTTCAATTCTTTTCTCAAGATCCGCTTTTTCCTCTTCCATCCTCCGGACTTCATCCTTGAGCTTGACTAGTTCTGCCTCAAGTTCTTCGTAATTACGGCACTCCTCAATCTCTTTACGGAGCTGATTGAGTTCATTCTCCAGCGCTTGTTCGGCAGCTATTGTCTTGGGCCGTGAGTTACCTCGAAACGAGTTGGCCCAGGTCGTCAGCATATCGGTCATAATAAGGCACCCTCCAACTGTTCTAGTTCCTGCCTCAGAACTTCGTTTTGGCTTTGGAGCTGGTTGCGCTTTACACGAAGCTCCCGGGCTTCTTTCGAGGCCTCCTTAACCTGCTTCATCCCATTCAGCGAAGAATTGAGCTCGTTTTGAAGCTTAGTGCGTTCGTCGCTCAGGTCTGTCAATCGCTGTGATGCAACCTCCACCGACCCAGAGCCTGCATCAAAGTACGTCAGTTCCTCTACTGCTCTCAGCTGATCGGATGACAACATATAGCCGCTTTCCAGCCAACGAAGGGCCTGCTTGACAATCTCAAAATCGCCATCGTTACTACTAACAACCTTCTCACGGATGATGCGAACGCACTCCTCGACTTCCCCCCGCTTCACGTAATCTGCCCATTCCTTAGCGATCTCATTTGGGTTGTTCATGTGTTTTCCACCTCAACACAACTTTCAGACGACTCCGGTTCGTTAATAGCCTCCAATGCACGTCTGACTCCATCAGCCACACCCTCGGCATCGGCCTCTGCCTCTACAACTGTCAGGTAGCTCGCCAAGCCCTCTCGAACCTTCATACTGAGTTTGGTGTACCTCAGATGGTCTTCCTGCAGCGTTGCCGTAATGGTGTCTGCATTGTCAGCCAAGGAATGCCTCAGAAACAGATAGACAACACGAATGTTGAGATACCTCGCCTGCTCCATCAGGATTTGCCAAAAATCCGAGAACGGGCGACGAACCGATGTCCTGAAGCCTGTCGCCGACTCTATCAGCCTTTTTATTGGATCGTTCACAGGTACATTTGGTGGTGAGTTTCCTACAATTAACACGGCTGAACGACCGGCCCTATTTTCCCTTAGATACTCCAGCGCTTCGCCAAGAGCGTCCTCCACGGGATCCCACAGGTCAAGTCCCGGCGAGTATGTGCACTCTCTGAATGCCTGATGCAAGATAGCAGCGTCAACGCTCCCATAAGTGTCAAGCGGCAATTCGACACCATCCGGCGTCTCTATACCTTCACCAGCTGTGTCCGCAAACCACCAGGCCTTAACCCGAGTACTCTGGCCTTCTAAAACCCCTGCTAGCGCGTCGCCAAGAGCGGTACGAATCACTTTGTTAAAGTCTGGGCCATTCAAGCGACCAGAGTCTCGGCTCTCATCGCCCCAGAGATCGTCACCTCCAGTTGCAGTACTTGCCAGCCAGCTAATTGAACCCGCAGCAACAGCAAGCGCCTGACTCCAGGCGGCACGATCTGGACATGTGCGATCAAAAATAACGGCTAGGTCCCGCAGCGGATCCGATGAGTGCGGAGCCCTCTGGATCGGTCCCCTTAGCAAGGACAAATTATTGTTATCGCCAGCATAGCTGATGTCAAAACGGTCACCGTGAGGTAACGCCTCGATATCAATGCTCAGAATCCCACTATTGGGGCCTGACAATCTATACCATACTGGCTCTGGCATATCGGTGGAGTAGTCGTTCTTCACCTCAATGCCGATAAACCGCCTGTCTCTATCATCTCCGGTGATGTTTACCTCGATTTCCAGCGGTAGGTTCTCGCGTAGCCGCTGGGTAAATCGGCGTCCTTTCAGGTAAATATGTGTGCTTTCCGAGCAATCAACAAAGTGGCGTGGTGACCACTCGACAGGTTTCTCGTCGCTACCACGAATCAATGAGCCATCCGAACAAACGAACACAGCCGTCGCTCTTAACTCTCCAATAGCTCTTAAAACAACCTCACGCTCAACGTCACGATCACGACTCTCATAGTTGGTTAAGATAAAGATCGGCAAATTCCTTGTCTTGAGATCCCGAACAACCTGGGAAGATAGCCCGTTCTCGCACAACTCTACTTCCCTGACACCAAACCGCGCCCATGGCCGTGGTGCCAACCCTAGAACCCTCACTGTATCGCTACGTGCGTCGATTAGTGCGGCTGCAAGTCCCGTAACAATCCTGTCTACATTGGGCACCAGCGTCAGAATTGCCCGCAGCATTTTTAGGTGTTCATCCATCACACCCCTCCAGTTGATTATCGTGTATGGGCTCCATCGCCTCTTCAGAAATAGCCCAAGACTCCCATCCTGGTACCCGCGCTATCCGTTCTACGAGCC
Organism: Oligoflexales bacterium; assembly: GCA_012840965.1. Classification (GTDB taxonomy): domain Bacteria; phylum Myxococcota_A; class UBA9042; order DTJE01; family DTJE01; genus DUVQ01. Next base: position 41,362 of record DUVQ01000056.1, read on the forward strand.
TAGGGTGAAGCTGAGCGACGGAACGAGGTGGTGCCGGTGGTATTGGCCCGTTTTGTACTGAAAGAAGTTCAGCAAGTGATTCTGCGAGGGCTTCCTCACCTGGCTCTTCTGTGCTTCGCGCCAGAATGGGGCGTAGCACATCACGGATTGGATGAAGGAGTGGAAGCAGCGCAGTCAACTCCTGAACGGTTAGGTACGGCAATGTAGGCGTCGGATTCACCGTCAATAACTCAGCCGTCAACCAGCGTTGGAGCTCCGGGGAAAGCACCGTAGTTCCTAGAAGAATTCCAAGGGCCTCTTGCTCCCCAGCTCCCCGATGCGTAGCCCACGCAGCAACCTGCCTACAAACGACTACAAACGGCAGTGCTCCTGCTGCAAAACGCAGCAGATCAACCGGGAGAGGACGAGCACGTGAGTATGCCTCAAGTAGCACAGCAACTTGTTGCCCTCCCTCGTATCGCTGAGTACGTTCCAGAATCCACTCAAGCATCGAAGCAGAGAGATGCCCACCAAACCTTTGCCAAAACTCTGACTCACCACAGGCCCTAGCAAGCAAAGGATCAAGAGCCAATGGCCAGTCAACAGGAGGTTCTACCGGTGGAATACGTCTCGGATCCAACAGAGACACAACCGCAGCATCAAACCCAGCAGCCTCCAGCCAAGACGCGTCTGCTCCCTGTGCCACGGCCCTTACTACATCGCCGTCAACCAAAACGCCGCCCAACAAAAGCTGGCGCAGTACCGCCTGTTCTCCGTGCGTCGGCATGTCGGGAGGTGTGGCTCCCGAGATGAGCAAACCAATCCCACGGTCGCAATCCAAGCCAGCGGCCTTTAGAATCCGCAGTTGCCAATCCAAGCTAGGCCCGGGAGATTCACGGCGCCAAGCTGCGAGCTTAAGCAACGCCTGATGAGTGAGCACTTGCCCATCCCGAATACCCCCACACAGCCAAGCTCCCACTACCGGCGACCAACCGGACTCCAGCGACGGGATGTCCCGCTCATCAAAGTCGGGGTGACACCTCAGCGCATCGCACCACCACTGCATCCAGTCCCGCGATGAGCAGGCCCACTCACCAGCTCTCCAAAGATGCTCTTTCGGAACCGCTACCACCCAAGCCTCTCTTGGCAGTGGGCGCGGTGGTGTGACTGGAGGTAGGTCCGGTCCACTGTAGCCGTCAAACAGGCTGGTGAACACTGAATCGGGCATAAATTCACGCCGCATTTCTTCCCGCCATAGCGGCTCGATGAAGCGGCGCATGGGAGTACTCAATAACCTAGCCTTGCTAGGAGTGTCCAAGGTGCGAAGGAGTCCCGCTGTCAAGAGCTGCGCGACGACACTCTCATCAGCTAGTTCACCATCCCACCTAGCAGTTGGGTCTCGCAATCGTGCCAGCAGTGCTGTAGCGTCACTGGAAAGTACATCCTCCACGCCCGGTGCGCCCGGCCCAAAGAATCTGACGAAGCGTTCGACTGCATCGTCATGTCCCTGAAGCACTCGGGCAACGAGGGTGCTATCCTCGCTCCTAATTCGGTCTGCAACGTGCTCTAGGTCGGCCTCGCCCAGGTCCCCCTTCCTCAGCCAGGCCCCCACTTGAGCGGCAGTACCAATTCTTAGCGCAGTCTGACGCCCGCCACGTGAACGAAGCAACCAATCGACTGCTCCCGAATCACCCGTCGACAGCTCCAGTTCCTGCTCAGCGAAGCCATCGACAGTAAGCCCCAACAACGACAATTTAACTCCGGTATCGAGGGACAAATCATATAATCCGCCAAAGTCGACAGCTTCGGCACTCGACATACCGATTCTGCAACCACGCACGATGGCGGGAGGCTCCCAGTCGGCCGCTGACACGACTAAACCGGTACCCTCGGGCCAGCGAGTAGGAAGGTATCTGCGCATCAACGCGATGAAGGTTATGCGGGCGGTACCAAGCCCCTCAATTACCCGAGCTGCAGTCGCATCGTTGTCCAAGACTGCAATCCTAGTTGCTCCTGTAGCCAGCGATACAAGCGCAGAAACAACGAGCTGATTATTCGCCGCGGACTCCGGAGCTAGTTCGATGGTACAGGTATTTCCATCCTCCTTGCTGGGTTTTCTGGTTCGAAACGCCCCGAACAGGAGACGCGTTAATGTGACCGGGTCCAAATCAGGAGGAAGTGCACCAAAGGCAATATAGGCACGTTTTCTACCAGAGTTGTCCGTACCCTCCTCATCTGCCGCTCGAAAGAGCCATCGATCCTCTGGCGGTCCAGCCACTATGACGGATTGTCCGTTATCCGCACTCATATGAGCTTGAAGCCAATCAGAGGCCGCGGCCACCACCGAATCAGGGGGGGCCGACGAACCCAGATTGATTAGCAGCCGAAAGTCCTCTGCTGGAGAGGGCTTTGCCAAGATCGATAGTCGCTGAAGCTGCACCATCGACCTAACCTCCTTCCATCTTACTAAACGCCCACTCGAAGGGAAGATGCACATTTCGAGGGTTAATATTAAAGGGTAGCGAGTGTCCGAATTCCCCCAGTATGGCCGCTGGGTAACCAGTGTTATTGTCAAACCCATAGCTTGACGTAGGCCAAACCGCCGCCCCAAAACGCCCAACTAAATCATCGTGCTTTCTCAGCCAATCGTACTGTCTCCACCATCCGTCATAGCAATCCCACGCTCTGTCATCCTTGCCCAAAGCCATCTCACATTTCGTGATTACCAGCCCTTTATGCGCATTCTCCAGATGATCCCAGGCGCCTCTGATGGCGTTGATCTGGTTCAGACCTGCATCCCACTGAACCAGAAAGAGCACTACTGAGACTCCTTCCAGACGTTCACGAACGGATTCTTCGTCGACTGTTCGGGTGATACCACCTTTGATGTCACGAACCTTAACATGCTTTCCACTCTTCATTTTGAGCTCAACGTCATAGTGGAAGACTACTGTCGGTTTCGTCAGCCTCTGATTACTAAGATCACGCAATCCCTGAAAAAGGGTGCTAATCGACTGTGCGGATTCCTCACGATCAATCTCCCCAATAGTCGGATTATAAAAGGCGGTAGTAAGTAGGGTCGTCTTGCCCACCTGTGTATCGCCCCACAGCAACAATACATGGGAGTCAGTAGTCACATCGCCCTCCTGCGTCTTAGATTAGTTTGTACCTCCGAAGGAGTTCCTTGAGGAGCTCCACAGCCTCTGGGTTAATGTTATCAAAGGGCTGGCCATCAATCCTTGGACCACCTTGTCCAAAGGATTCCACTCCCACAGTCAGTAGTGCACGCGACGTCCACGTCAAAGCCTCATGAAAAGGATTTCCACGAGACTTTGGGGGGCGCCAGGCATCAAGTCTTTTTGAACTAGGATCCATTCCAAGTTTAAAAACACGATTCGTAAGCTCGCGGCCCAATCGGTTTCGAAGTTCAAACCAATCCTGGCTCCCTTTCTCTTGCTCAGCCTTATGCAACGCCTCTTCGACTTCCTCAAGCTTGGCAGGATCATTCACTAGGGTGGGAATATCTCTGGTGAGACGGTCTATGTCGTATAGTGCCCTAGCCAACTGATTGTCACCATCAAGCCAGAGCACTTGTAGCATCGTGGGGGGCTCCATGTCCTCACACAGAAGTCGCCTGCGCACCTCAAGTACGCTCGAAACACGTGATACATCCTGTAAGGCAGCCAACAAGACGACCCACGACTTGGCATCAACGAGTTCGAACAACACAGAACGTGCCACACCAGAGACGTCTGCAATTTCACGACACTTTTGCTTGATAGCTTCCTTAGCATGATGTGTGACACCAGCATGCAGCGCACATACATCCTCATTCGCGACAGCCAGCCGCTGTTCTAATTTGGACAATTCAAATAGCAGGCCCAGAGGTTCAGGGTAGAACACAATATCACCCGGATTCCGGTCAGAGCGCCCGCCTGACGTGCGAAAACTAGGGCTCAGTAATCGCTGTTTCATCTCAACCAATGCAGTGTGTCCACCAAAGCGTTCACAATAAGTAAGCAACTCTTCGATGGTTCTGTCACACTCGTAGAGAGCACTCGTAAGCTCCTCGTCGATCTGGCCGGCCTTGGTCTGGACCAACCCAGCCATTATGTCGATAGTCTGGCGCCCTGGATTCAGCTCCAAACGCCGACGCAGAGAGTCAGGTATTCTCGCTACTGCATCAAGCCACTCAGTCTCAGCCGTTTTAAGAACGTTAATGAAGGAGTCTAGGTCGGCCCGCACCACAGCAGTGTCTTCCAGTGTAGCGAGTGGATCCGCCACGCGTGTTTCGTATTGACTGAACTTATCCGCGATCAGCTCCCGCGCTGGTATAGAGAAACAGCCAATAACTTCACGATACTCGGCAAGGTCAGCTACAAGAGAGTCCCACACCTTGTCCTCAATCAGTCGAAGCGCAACAGCGTCTCTAGCCTCACTCAGCGCCCCTATGCAAGCTTGCAGGGTCTCCAGTTTTACCGGGATGGCCACGTTCCCAGGTAGCTCAGCCACATCAGCGACGACCTTATCCACCTGTGCCTCTAGCTTGCCAAATTGCTTGAGCTTACAATCAAGTTCTTTCTCCAGATTAAGTTTGGTAACAAGCGCCAGTACACCATTTGATGGCTGTTGCGTCTTAGCCTCCTTAAGGTCTGCCAAGACATCCTCAAGAGTTGAAGTCTCAGGGCTGTTGGAATCGCTGGAAGTAACGGCATACAAGAAAGCTTCGACAGCATCATCGATTCCCTTTAGAACAGTCTTGGCTCTAATTAATAGACGCCTCCAAAGGATGGCGTCCGCCCGTAGCTGAATATCCCCAGGAAAGGCCTTGTCACCACCAAGTAGCTCATCTCCGTTCTTCGATAATGTCTGCTCAATGCCTCTGAGCGCTACCAGCACGCCAGGATTTTCAACATCTTGAGTCGTAAGACTAACCAGTGGTAACCAGTCTTCACCGAAATTTGAACGGTTCTTCTTAAGCTCACCAACGTGTTTGGCGACTTCCGTACACAGCTTCCTGGCCTTTTTCTCAACCTCCAGCACATCTTTACCGGCCCCGCCGTCTAGCGCTACCCTACGGGCTTCACTAAGCTCTTGGGCAAGGCGGTGCAATGTAGTGCCAGCAACGAAACGCAACTCAACATCATCAAAACCGCTGTGCTCCAGGAAATCCGCAGCTACTAGTACATCCCTCAACGAGCCGACTTCCACTTTGATGCGGCGCTCAGCAAGCAAGTCAAGCACGCCCCCGAGATCAAGGTTGTCAGCCACCGCCTCAAGCCATAGCTGCAGTTCTTCGTGACCCGCAGCCGCTAGCCGTGCCTGGATTTTGGGATCTCCTTTCACAGCCTGACCGATCACCGTAGCTAGAGTACAAGGCCTCTGGCTGGGCATACCGAGACTATCAATAATAGTCAGTAGTTGGGGGTTCCAGAAAACACATTCAACCTGATCTGGCACTTCAAGATATGATTCCAATAACTCATCTACATTTAATTGTTCCAAGACCTCATCTACATCAACTTCCGAATCAGTTACCAAGACACGTTCGACGATGTTCTCAAAAGCTTCTAAGAAGCCAAGCAGAACTGGCAACGGAATGTCGTATATAGCTGAGACGGCGGTCTCGTTCTCCAGAATCCCCTGAAGCCAAGAGTGGGAAATCCAAACGGCAATACCAGGCCTGCGAACGAGGAGAGCCCGGGCCTTGGAACCGACACGGTTTGGTTTTATATTGCACTCTCGCAAAAATCCTTCCATCCGGTCCGAAAGGGCTGGCGGTTGGAACTTCACCGGATACTTGGATCGTCTTAGGACTCCAGGCCCGTAATTGACTGCTGTCCCATCCCACCGAACATCCTTTCTACCATCCGGCTGGATGACACTCGAAACAAAGTGAACATCCGACCTTGCCACCAGCGTTATCTCTTCATCCAGTTGTGGTTCCCACCCCAGGGCATTCCCACTTGTAAATCGGCACTTGGCACCGTGCCACACGACTTTCCTGAGGCTCTCGCTCCCAGATCGCTCGCGAATTACTACCCAGACCTCAGGAACTTCAAAACTCTCGCCGTCCGCCAACGTCAGTTGGACTTCCAAGTAATCCGTGCCCTTATCCCAATTGCCGAGAAGCCTAAACTCGACTTCAACCGTTCGCGAGGTAGGGGCCATCCACGTCTGAACGCAAGGTCCGTAGGCTTCGTCGTCCGCGACCGGAAACACGAGGATCTCCTTCCAGGACCCACCAGATCCCTGGACGGTTTTTGGCCACAAGAACTGCTTAGCCTTAACTCCCGCTGCCTCGACCGGATAAACAGTCGCATTGGGATATTTCTCGGCCCAATCGTAGACGACCACAAAGGCGCCTGAAGCACCTGCCCAACTACCGTTTATCTGCGACCCGCCGTTTTCTTCCAACGAGATGGCTGCGTCAACACGAAACCGGCGGCGTTCGATCTCGACACCACCACAAACCAAAACAAGAGTGAAGTCATCAGACTCTGGGACCCGCACAAGACTAGTGGTTCGACCGTGTGGAAACTCGTGTACGAACTGTCTTCGCCCCCCTCTTCGAAAAAGACTTGGGTAGTTCCACCAGTCACACTTCGGGGACTAGATGAAGCATCCACGAAGACAAGATTACGGGCTTGCCACCAGAACCATGGCACGAACTTGTCCCTCTCTGTGATCATCCAAGTCTCCACTGGTTTCCCAATCAATCACTTGTTGTAAAGAAACGCTTCTGCTCGGCGCATAGCGTCACCAGCAGAGTTTGCTTTTCCACAACTGGACCATCCTGCGTAAGACACGTAGACGTACTTGCTCACCGGATCCCACTTTACCTCATAGGATTTTCCGGAACCGCTTTTCACGCGGCCAATCTTCTCGGACGCCATGACGCTCCCCCTCTAATTCCGAACGATCACAACAGCAAGGTGCAGAGGTCGTGAGATTTGATCACTTCTGCTACCTCGCGCCCCATCGGCCTACGCTCACGAACGATGCAGCCCAGCCAACAAACGGCGGGGCCACTGCAGACCAAGAGGCCCTTCGCGGTTGGTGGACGGGTTTGATTGGCTCCCCGTGTGCAACCCTCTTCATAACCGTTCTCCATCCGGTCGTCAACCCCTAACTGCCTATCATATCACGAGTTATCAAAGAGCGCGCCGTTCCGGCGATCCGGAAGCGGTGTTGACCTGGATTTCATCTCTCTGCCTGATTTTTCTACCCCCCTCTTATTTACATTTTGACTTGGTTACCCGACAGGTCATTATTTTCGGCACTTCTGTGTTCGGACCGCAAGTCACGGCTGGCCATCTCCGTTACCTTGGTCCATGTTGTTTGCTTGCAGGAATCGATTCATGTCAGTGAACATGCTGAAGAAAACGGGTTTCCCTGAAAAAGCCAGCGGGGATATTGGGCCAACCGCCATGAATGGAAACTCCTGGAGGTTACGGGCTGGGAAACTCTGCGGATCACGGAATGACTGGTACAA
>DUVQ01000057.1 GCA_012840965.1 Oligoflexales bacterium
GCATATTAGCAGCTTTTTATTTTTTGCTGGAAAAGTCTAAGCGTTTTGCGTTGAGGCTACTGTTGGCAGTTTGACTTTGAAGGTTGAACCAACGCCCGGGGTGCTTTCAGCGTCAATGCGGCCTTGATGCATTTCTACCAGCCTGCGAACCAAGGTCAGGCCAAGGCCAGTGCCCGCAATGGTGGCCGTTTGTTGGTTTTTGACCCTGTAAAATTCGTCAAAAACTCGGGCCAGTTCTTCTGGGGCCATTCCTATGCCAGTGTCCTTAACTGAAACTTTTGCATAAGTTCCATTGCATTGCAGCGTGACTGTAACCTGGCCACCAGTGGGGGTGTACTTTATCGCGTTATCAATTAGGTTGGAAATAACACTGGTGATGGCGTTTGTGTCAGCCAGTATTTCACAGGATTCTGCCTGGCAGTCCAGCGACAGGGTGATGCCTTTCTCGGTGGCTTTTTCAGTTAACGAGTCCACCAACGAACGGGTAATCTGGCTTACGTCCACCTTGGTGCGTTTCAGGACAAAGTTGCCCGTTTCAATGGCCGTCAGGTTCAGTAAATCTCCAATCAAGGTTCGCAAAGCAGCTGCCCTAGTTAGCGAGCGCTGTATCAGATGCTGATTTCTGGCCGGGTCATCCCCTGCAGCGCCTGATAAAATCAAATTCAGCGATGATTCAATGGTAGCAAGCGGGCTCTTTAATTCATGCGCAACCATCGAAATAAACATGGACTTTGCGACCTCAAGCTTTTTCAGAGCCGTAATGTCGCGCAGCACTGCCACCGCGCCCAACGCCTCAGAGCCAGATTCCCTGACAGGTGCGGCATTGACCATGTATGTACAGTCGCCAATCTGGATTTCCTTTGATGCTATAAGCGCTTCCTTGGATTCGATGACTTCCAAAACCAACTCTGGAAGTTCCGGGATTTCCAAGGTTTCTACCGGAATTGGCAGCGGCAGGACTTCAGGTAATAAACGGGCCAAGGCTTGGTTGCGCAAAACTACCTGACCTTGACGGTTCACAACCAGCACTCCATCAGTCATGCAGTTCAAGATAGTCGTGCTCTTGGAACGCTCAAAGGCCACTTCCAGAAGCTGCTGCTCGCGCTCCAAGCGCAATTGTCGAGCTTCCAGGTGAAGTGCCCGTTTCTCAAGGCCATTTCTGACGTGAAGCAACATTTCGTCAGGCGTAAACGGCTTTGGAATGTAACCGTAAGCGCCGCGTTTGGTGGCCTCAACCGCCGTGTCAATAGCGGCATAAGCGGTGATTACCAAAAGCAGGACGTCTTCGTCGATGGCGTGAAGCTTTTCAATCAGCTCCATTCCACCCATGCGTGGCATTTTGAGGTCCGAAATGACCACGTCAAAGGTGGGGTCTGCCTGAAATCGCTCAAGGGCGGCACGCCCATCTTCGGCGGTTTCAACAATGTAGCCTTCCGCCGATAAGATGCGTCTGCATCCCTCACGCATTCCCAGTTCGTCATCTACAACCAGGATCTTTTGGGGCATGCGGTCCTCCTTTATGTTTGGGGACCTGTGGCATCAGGCCAGGATCTTTTCAACCTCCTGGACCAAGGTCTCGGGTGCCACCGGTTTTTCAAGGAAGCGGTCAACTGGCAAAAACTTGCCGTCTGGTTCGTATGTGAATGGAACGGTGTCGTTAACCGAAGTCAGCATAATCAAAGGAATTTCCTTTGTTCCTTCGGTGCTGCGAAGCCTTCTGGCCAGATCAAATCCTTCGCTGTTCGTTGACATCATGACGTCAGTAACGATGACGTCTGGCTTAAATGACAGCGCCAGCTCGAAGCCTTCATTACCGTTGTATGCTTTTTGAATGTTAAAGCCACGGGCTAGAAAAACTGCCTCGTTGACTGCCAGCAGATCCGCGTCGTCATCGATTAAAAGTACTTTGATGGTCTTGTTCTCGGTCTTCATCGTTTTTTCCCCTTAACGAAAATAGTAATCCTCAACCTGATAATCAGCCCCTTCAGCAGCGGTTGTCGCTGAATCAGCGGGCAGACTAATTGTGAAAGTAGTGCCCTTACCTGGCTCACTGTCCACAGTGATGTCACCCGAGTGCATCTTTACGACACCATAGGTGATTGCCAGACCTAGGCCAGTCCCCTTGCCAGATTCCTTGGTGGAAAAGAAGGGGGTAAACACCTTTGACAGGTGCTCAGGGGCAATCCCAGAACCGGTGTCCGCAACGATCAGCTTCACGTTTGTTCCGTTGCTTCCCCTAAGACTGACGTTGCCACCAGGCGGTGTCGCATCGATGGCGTTATTGACCAGATTAACCAAGGCTTGGCGAATCTGAACTCGGTCGATAAGCATCAAGGGCAGTTCCCCAATTATCTCGGCAGTGACAGTTACCCCAGCTTCCTGTGCCTTAACCTTTGTAATTTCCTGGACTTCATGCAAGATGTCGTCCAGTTTAGCAGGGGCCTTGGTAACTCTGGATTTTCGGGCAAAATCCAATAGCCCTCTGACGATGTCCTTGCATCGAACCGCCTCGTTTACTATCAGCTGCAGGTCTTCTTGATGCTGGGCATCCTTCAGTTCCTTCATAACCATATGGGAATAAAGCAATATTGTTCCCAGCGGGTTGTTCAATTCATGGGCAACCCCTGCGGACAGTTGGCCCATTGAAGCAAGTCGCTCAGTTTTAAGCAGCGCCTTTTGAGTGGATTCAAGCTCTTTGTGGGAAGCCCGCAAGTCGCAACACGTTTGTTCAAGCTCCTCGACCAGATAAGGCAGGCACATTGATGGTTCCGCCAAGCCCTGACAAACGGCGACAGCCTTTTCCATGCATGTTGCATAACCACAAGCACCACAATTGAGGCGGTCATCCTTGTTGGTTTTATGCATCTCGGCAAGAGCTGCCCGAAGCTCGGCTTCGGATGGCAACGGCAGATTCATATCCTGAGGAATGAATTCGCGGCTTAAATTAACATCGGCAAACTCTCCTAGCGCCTCCGCGAGCTCCCTTTGCGACACGTATCGTGACTTGTCCAATACATAGTTAACCAGCAGCTCTTTTCGGGCCAAGGTGCTGAGATCATTCAACATCTTGGGTCCATCAATGCAGCCCTCACAAAACAGTAAATCGTAAAAAAGCGCATTGGAGCGGCCTTCCGCCAAGTCCTTCAAAGTGTTTATCGCCCTGTCCTTACCCTCGGTCACGACGATGTCGTTAGCCAGAATATCTGGAGAAAGACCTGCCGCTTTTAACAGCCCCCCTGAAACGGCCAAGGTGCGTCCCATATGGGCACGCGGTCCATCGAAGGCCGATGGTAGCTGCTTTTTAGGATCAATTTCCTGCTCGTCAAACATCCGTTGCAGTTCCTCAAAGGTCAAAACTGCATCAAGCGTTGAATGAGCGTCCATGTCCGCCATTGGGTTTTTCTTGGCAATGCACGGGCCAATGAAAACCACGTGGACTTGTTCGTCTTTGTGCCTTTGTCTGACAGCCCTGGTAACAGCCAGTTTTGGCGACGTTAAAGGGGCCAAAAACTGATGCAATGACGGCTGGAATTTTTCAACGTAAGTAACAATTGCAGGGCAACATGTGGCGATTATTGGCTGCCCACTACGTCGTGCTTCGTGGTACAGGCGGACGTAGTGTGGGGCCAAAAGCTCAGCCCCAAAGCTGACTTCCCAAACC
>DUVQ01000058.1 GCA_012840965.1 Oligoflexales bacterium
AACATACTGTTCATCGAGATGCCAAAAAAGCTGGCCCAGCCTTCAGACCAGGCAAATGGTGGGTCCAAGAGCTGCCCAGCCCAGTGATTTCCCATCCCAAAAGTGGCCGTTGTGTGATTTCGCAAGACCCAGTGAGCAAGCTCATGAAACAAGGCCGAACCAGACCAACAGCCAAGACGATCAATAAAGATTGAATCGCAAAAGTAAGGCTTATCAAAAGCTTGTTCTGCGGTCTGTCCGACGCCTTTGGCGTAGCAGTATCCACAATCCCATGAGATATCAGGCGACCACAAAATTGCCAGCGAAACCAGCTGAGACAAGTCCCCGTCAACCAAGGGCGTTATCAAAAAGTCGAAGGCAAATTTGGCAAGCCGAAACAGGTGAATAGCCTGTGCACCATCCTCCACTGAAATATGGATGTTCCCAATATCCTGCCCCTGTCCCTGTCCCTGCTCCTGCCCCTCAATCGCGTACGACCAAGCCCAGACCGGCCATTTCCCTGCCTTAACCGTGCTCGTCGAAGACGGCTGTAAAACGGCCATCAAAGGCCCAAAAGGCCCCTCATACAACGTGAAGATCTGCAGCTCCAAGTCAGAGCTTGGCTCAGCCAACAAAAGCAAGAAAGATCCATCCACACTAGTCATAGATCTGGCAAGCACGCTGCCTGTTGAATCCTTTAGGACAACTGCTAATCCCGAGGCTAGCCCAGTTTGTGACTCTAGTGCAACGCCATCACCACTAAAAACAGGCCTGTGAAATTCGTAGCTGATGCTGCCAGAAACGCTGGCCATAGCTGGGATACATGTCCCGTTTGAGCCGCAGATGCTGTCTGCGTCGCACTTCCCGCAGCTTCCCCCACAGCCGTCATCACCACATTCTTGATTGGTTGTGCATTTTGGCACACATTCCCTGCCACATTCCAACGGAAAGCTTGCCGACCGGCCCACGCCGCCACAGTCATAGCCAAAAAGGGTGTCCCTCCAGCCACAATCACCCTCAGACCCTGGTTTGGCGCAATCAACGCAGTACAAAGACCCAGATTCACACCAAATAACACGGTTGTGAGCATCACAGCATCCTTGGCGTTTCACCAAACCACAGTCGTCAGAGCTTGGAGCATTAAAACCGCGACAAATCTCAGGGTAGAGCAGGGCATGGCAAACGCCATCAACACATTTCTCATCACTTTTACAGTTACCACAGCTGCCACCACAACCGTCGTCACCGCACTGCAATCCGCCACAATTTGGAGCACAGGAGTCCTCAAAGGTCTCAACGTCACCAGTAGCGTCAGTCGGGTTCGCGTCATTAGAGCAGGCGGCGATCATTAAAAGGGGCAAGACCATGGCTAACGGGAGTCGATCCACAAATTGGTACCATCCAAGGGTCGGTTAAGTATCGAAAAGGCCTGGCAGGTTGTCAACGGCGGGGGGCAGGGCAGGGACAGGAACCGGGACGGGGACAGGATCAGGGGCAGTGACAGGAGGCGGGGACAGGGGCGGGGACAGGGGGCAGGGACAGGGAGGCGATTGTGCCGTTTAGCAGGGTCTGGAGCTAAAAGAAGGTCGAGAGGGCACCCTGCAACATGGTCCGGGGGCAATCCTGGAGGGCGCTATCGGGAGTTGCCGGGACCCGACGTCTTTTAGCTGACATGAAGGACGCGAAGCGGCCCGTCCGGGCCAAAAGGATGATCGTACACGTTAGCAATCGTGTATTTCGCCCGGACGATGTCACTAAGAGACAGTCGGGGTGGCTACGGGAGATTTTGGGTCCGGAAGGATGCCCCCGGACATGTTTTACAACTGTAACGAAGAGATAAAACGCCAAAAAGAACAAATAATCAGGAGCCAGAACAAACTCATTAGCAGGATCAGGTACAGGGACGCTTTTTGGCGAATCAATCGCTCTTTTAAGCTGGCCTCTAAAGCACGTTAACTGCCTTGGCCAACGATTCGCCGATGAATTTCCGTTTATTAGTGATCAAAACTCTTGACACAAATGGTCTTAATGGTTTTCAATCGCTACGGCTGTTGCTGGACGGATTAGGCATGAAGCAAGGTGTTAACGCTCGGTCGGTATGGCTGCCTGTAGTGGCTTTATCGCTATTGTTTTCCTTCACAATTTACGGGTGTTCGACGTCAAGTGTCGAATGGATGGACCCAGAGATGGAGGACATTAGCCAGTACTTGGAGATAGATGAGCCCACTGGAGATTCCTCGTCAGAGCCAGGTGAAGGGCCAAGATTCGGCTTGGTGGGTGATCCTTGTGAAGCTGACGCTGACTGCGACACTAATTTTTGTATGTCAACAGAATTTCTTGTCGGCATGGACGTGGACAACATAGAGATCCCATTTGGTATGTGTTCTGCAATGTTTTGTTCGGCAGACAAAGACTGCGGTGAAGGTGGTAAGTGCGTCGATGGGACTGCCATCGCTGGGGTCCCGATTCAGCTGTGTATGAAGGGATGCGTAGATTCCAGAGAGTGCAGGTACTCTCAGGGGTATTCCTGCTTTGATACCGGCGTTCCGGAACAAGCCGCCGAGGGGGAGGAAGCTGGCAA
>DUVQ01000003.1 GCA_012840965.1 Oligoflexales bacterium
AGGGACAGGAGCAGGGGCAGGGACAGGAACAGGGGCAGGGACAGGGGCGGGGCAGGGGCAGGGACAGGAGCAGGGGCAGGGACAGGAACAGGGACGGGGACAGGAGGCGGGGACAGGGACAGGGGCAGGGCGCTGTTCGGGGAGCTCCTCGTTGCGGGGCTTCAGCAGTTGATGTTTTTATCGGCACGGTAAAATCATGTGTGGCAATTCTTTGGCGTCGCTGCTAGGATACCGCTCAGCTTGATAGTTGAGTTGGGTGATGATTACGAAAACCCGAGTATTACCAGCTGTTCTTTGGCTTGGATTTTTCTTGGTTGCTGCTTTTCCTGTCGCTGAAGTGCTGGCTCAATCAAAGGATGACATAATTGCTGTATTTGATATTGAAAACAGAGCCCCTTCCTTTAATGAGGCTGCGTTGGAACGCCTCAACGATTACTTGTTTTTTAGTCTGGCAAGCGCCGGCTTTAAACTGACCCCCCAGAACCAAGTTCGTCAACGCGTGGTTGAGCTTAAGACAGAGTCGCACAGGGACTGCTATGATGAAACCTGTCAGATTGAGCTCGGTAAAACGGTTGCCGCCCAAAAATCGTTGGCCACTCGATTGATTCTTCTGGCTGATGATCAGTGTTTGATTGCAATGGTTCTTTACGACCTCAAAACAGAAACGACCGAAAAGGGTGCCAAGGTCACTTGTCCATGTACTACTTCTGGGGCGCTGGCCGCCATAGATGAGGTCATTGCCGGATTTAGTGGCAAGAGCACCACTAATACCGGTGATCCTGGTGCAAATCAGGTCGCCATTAACCTTCCACCTGAAGCGCCACTGCCAACTGATTCAACCAATTCTTCCCCAGTGGCCACTAAGGGAAAACCAAAGTCTGCCTCTAGGATAGGTGCAGACTACATTGAGTGGTTTGGTATGAATCTAGGTGGGGGGTACATCGCCAATACCAGTCAATATGGTAGGATTGACGTCCACATAGCCACAATTAACTGGCCCAAGGTCTATTACACTGTGCTTGAGGGTAATGTTTTGCCGTTTATCGGTAAGGCCGGTGTTGGTGGACGCCTTGGGTGGCGAAAACCCTTGCGCCAAAGTGAATTCCGTATCGGGTCTGGCTTAGGATTCGCATTTTGGGGCCATCTCTTAGACAGTGTACTTTGGTGGGGTGTAGACATCACGCCCCATTTTCAGATTGTTCGTCGCTATAGCCATGGGACATTCGGTATAGGTATAGACTTCCCTGTTTATTTCGGTGTGTTTGGGGGCAGTAACGATTCCTATCGTTACTCTGATAGCCTTCCTAGACAATTCACCGGCGGTATCCACGTCTACTTGCGCTGGTCCGTTTTTTAACCCAACATCAACCTACGGCAGGAGCACCATTTTTTGCGTGCTGAAAAGCTAAGTACTGCATTTGCCTTCTTCGGTGCTACAATCTCTGGGATGTTTTTTCGGGAGGCAGACCGGTGAAATGCCCTTTTTGTGGAGAACTGCTGGATACAGGCAAACAAGTTGGTGAGGATGGACGCTTGCAATGCGATACCTGCCATGCCTTTATCAGACCTGATTGGGTAGTCAGTGATGAATCCGCTTCAGCTGCTGGACCACACGTTGATTCTGGTGCAGCTAATGCTGCTAAGCCCGGTTTAGCAACTAAGCCTGCCTCACCACGGGCCGGAACATACTCCTTTGATGCCAGCAAGGTCATCCAGGACAATGTGGCCGTCCCACCCCCAAGAACAAAGGACCCGTTGCTGGATCATTCAGCACAACAACTGTTAAACGTCGAGTCATTGATTGAAGACCTAGCCTCAAAGGATCAAGAAGGCGCCCCGGATGTGCCCTTTGAATCTATCCTGGCGGAAAGTGAGCCACCGGTTGAAGAGAATGACCCCCTAGCACCAACTCCGAATCCGGAAGCTGTCCTCGGTGTGTCTTTCGATGGATTAGACGACCTTTTGATAGATGGGGCCGCCGCCAGCACACAAGGTGATGCTCAACCTAAGCCACAGCCTCAAGGATTAGACATTGATTTTGGCGACTTGCCACATGTTGGCATAGATCTGCCCCAATCACATGATGCTGAGCCACTAGAAATTTCAAGACCCCAAGGTAAACCTGATTTTGATGACGATGTCTTTGGAGGCACCGATTTTGAACTCCCCTTAGCTCACGACCCTTCAGACCAATTGTCGCTGGATGATGATGGCGAATTTCCGCTCCCACCAGGATGGGACAAGCCGGTTCAAGAGTTGGTTGGCCTTGGTCAGGCCGTAGACTCAGTCGATTTAGCCGCGGATTTTGGTGAGAATCTGTTTACCGCTTCAGGGGGCTTGGATCTGGACATCCCCATTAATAACGGGCATCCAGAGAGTGCCCCAGCCTCGGCTACCAATGTCAATCTGCCATCTCCAATGGGCCGGACGGCAAAGAAACCAGCTCCACCTGTTGCTAAGGCTTTGCTGGTGGTGGTGGCCTTAATCGCAGTTATAGGTGCAATACTTGGCCAGACAGAGTATGGCTATTTTGGAATGAACCTCTTTTTGGGCAAGAAAACTACCAGTAGTGCTGCCCCAGCTGCCTTCAAGCCAGTAGATGAAGCCAACCTTAAAATGGATAGGCGTGAGAACTATGAGGCAGACATAGTCAGACTTGAGCGCTTCTTGAAAGAGCAGCCGGACAACCGCGAGGTGGCAAGCGAGCTGTATCTTCTGCTTTTGCGCTACCAGGAACGTTTCCCATTGGCGGCTTCTGCTGACCCTGGAATTGCAACTAAAATTCGCGATCTTACGCCAAGGGCGGATTTGACAGGCAACTTAGTCAATGTCGCCAAGACAATCAGGTTAATGGCCGAAGGTAAATTTGATGAGGCCCTGGATTTGATTAGTGCTACCGCTACGTCTGGGGAAAAGGATTCGCTGGTCTATTATCTTCAGGGACGGATTCATCTGAAGCAGATGAAGTGGGCACAGGCCATAACCTCGTTTGAACAGGCATTACAACTTGAAAATGATGACCAAGCCTCACGTTTCTTTTTGGCCAGAAGCTACATTGGCCAAAAGAAGTTCAAAAGTGCGAGAGGTGTGCTTGAAACCTTGTTAGCAGCGGTACCAAACCACCTTGGTGCCATGGCTGCTATGGCTGAAGTTGAGTTGGCTGATAAGAACCTTGACGCCGCTGTCACCATGGCCGCCCAAGTCATTAACACTGGCAAGTCCGGTTATGACTCCCAGGAACAGTTCACCGCATATATCGTTATGGCGGATGTTGAAGGCCTTCGTGGAAATGACGAGGCTAGGATGATGCAGCTTCGAGCCGCTTTGGGCGCCCAGCCAAAGGATGAAGCAACCGCGATCACTCTTGGCAAGATTTTGCTGACAGGAGGCAAGCGAGGAGAGGCATTCGCAGCCTTGCGGCCTTGTAAGGAGTTGGGCAACAATTCCGAGGAGTTCTTGAAGCTTTTTGTGCAAGCTGCCCACGCTGACGAGCAAGACGATGTGGCAGAACAGGCCATAAGGGAAGGGGCCGAACTTTATCCCACATCGGCAGTTTTTCCTAACCTAAGTGGTGAGCTTGAACTGGCGCGTGGCCTTAACGAGGCAGCCTCGCAGGCTTTCGAAAAGGCCATAAAGATGGATCCAACCTTTGTGGACGCTTACCTGAACCTGGCAGATGTGAAGGTTTCAGCGGGACGACTGTCAGAAGCTGCAGAAGTGCTTGCGCTTGGGGTTGAGGCAGTGCCGCAGTCTATCGAACTGCTGTTGCAACTGGCAAAAATTAGGACTGAAAAACAGGAATTTCCCGAGGCCGAGGCTAGTTTGGTGAAGCTGCTTGAGTTGGACCCAGATCACTTTGCGGCCACTCGCCTGCTGGGTCACGTTTTGGAAGCTCAAAGCAAGTTTGCACAAGTGGTTACAGCTCTTGCAGCACTTGAAAAGAAGGGTGGACTTGACCGAGATTCTGCAATCTGTCTTGGGCGTGCCTATCTGGCAACTCGGCAGTCAAAGGAAGCTGTGGAGATCTTGCAAAACCTACACTCTGCCGAAGCACCGGATTGGGAGGCATCGGCTGAGTATGGTCGCGCACTTTTTGAGACTGGGGATATGGCGGGTGCGGAGGAGGTTTTGAACACTGTTGTGGTTGAAGACCCCTCCCAAGGCTCGGCTTTCCATTATTTGGGCCGCCTTTATGCTGCTTCAGGGCGTTCTAAGGAGGCTGTTGAGGCCTTGAAGGAGGCGTCGCGTCTTGAGCCAAGGCGAAATAACTACAGGATTGTGTTGGCTACTGAGTTGCTGAAACTTGGTGATAAAGATTCGTTAGGTGACGCGAAGGTTCAATTAGACCAGGTGATCTCTACATATGAGCGGGACAATGTGCCTGCTGCGATTAGAGACTACCGGGCTTGGGCGCTTAGGGGGGATCTGCTGATGTCTGAAGGTAAGTACCCCTTTGCGCAAAAGGATTTTGTGGCAGCTTTGGAGCTGGCGCCTGGGCGCGTTGATTTGCTGTTTAAAACTGGTCTGTCCTTGCTTGAGCAGTCTCGCCATGATGATGCTGTTGTCTATTTTAAGCAGGTGCTGAATAAGGAGCCTAAACACGCTGGGGCCAATTACTACAGTGGGGTGATTGCAGTCAGGAATGGGCAGCTGGGTGAGGCTCAGCGATTCATGGAGACGGCTTCGGAGAGGGATCCTGAGGGCTATCCAGAGTCGTTGATGATGTTGGGGCGGATCCATCGAGACTTTGGTAGGTTTAGTGAGGCAAACAAGGCTTTTGAACGCTTCTTGAAGTACAAAAGCACCGGACCTGAAGCAGACGAAGCACGTCAACTGCTAGGCCGCCGAAGAGCCCAGTAACATCGTTGCAGATCCTGCTTCCTGCCCCTGTTGCAGTTCCTGCCAATTAGTCTGTTCAGGTTCCTGGTTGTTCGTTCTTTTTTGCGTTTTATCTCTTCGTTACAGTTTTAAAACATGTCCGGGGGCATCCTTCCGGGCCCAAAATCTCCCGTAGCCACCCCGACTGTCTCTTAGTGACATCGTCCGGGCGAGATATACGATTGCTAACGTGTACGTTC
>DUVQ01000059.1 GCA_012840965.1 Oligoflexales bacterium
AAGTACTTGGCCAGTTTGCAGCAAGCCAAGAGGCAACACCACTCACGGCTTGTGCGATATGGCCGGCAACGTTTGGGAGTGGGTTCAGGATTGGTACCATGGCAGCTACAAAGGTGCACCAACTGATGGCTCAGCTTGGGAAAAGCCTACAGGCTCTTACCGGGTTCTTCGCGGCGGCTCCTGTTACGACTACGCCTGGGACGTGCGGGCAGCTAATCGCAGCTACGACGATCCGCGCGCCCGCTACGACTTCCTTGGGTTCCGCCTCGCGAGGTCGGTGCGCTAGACTCTTGACTCTTGGGCCCTTGGGCCCTTGGCCTTGCGCCCCTGTTTGCCAGGCGACAGCGCAGCGTAGGCGCCAATGGCCAATAGGGGCGCCCGACGTGGCGCGTCTGCAGGATGGTGGAGTTTGAGATCGATTTTTTTCCCTCCCTCCCCTTCACCATTATGAAACTACGTAGCAGGATCAGGGACAGGATCAGGTAAAGGATCAGGATCCGCGACATAACCACTCCTTGTTACAAAACGCTACAAATGGTTACTTCTCTGCTATTGATAAGCTTGACGTTAGGCCACATAGTGCCTCAGCTTGGCCTATTGGTATGGCCCAAGATATTAAGGAGTCGACCATATGAAGCGATTTTTGCTTTGTTTACCCCTGGCAGTTCTTGTAATAACAGGGTGTTCCAAGAAAAAAGTGGATGATGTACCTGAACCTCCAAGACCAGTCAGGATTGCCCCAGTCACCCGTGCCGACATTGATTCGCAGCTAATCTACGGCGCAGAATTACAACCCTCCGTCGAAGTAAAGCTCTTCTCAACCGTCATGGACCGCATACTCTCCCTCCCATTCCAGGAAGGAGACTATATCGAAAAAGGCGAAGTCGTCGCCCTGATCCGCCGCGAAGCCATGGACCGAGGCCTTGACCAGCTCGGCGCCCAATTACTGGCCCTCGACGCTCAGATCGCCAACCTCGAAAGCGAACTAGCCAGAGCCAAAGACTTGTTCACCAAAGGAGTCGCCACTCAGCAGGCCCTCGACCAAGTTCAAACTAGTTACGACGCCACAGTCGCCCAAAGAAAGGCCTTAGTCGCCGGGCGCGGTCAGCTTGCGGCCACAGCCGCAAACGCAGTAGTAAAGGCACCCATCTCTGGCGTCTTTGCAAACAGAATGTTCGAAGAAGGCGACATCGCGTCCCCACAAGCTCCCCTCGGTCGGATTTTGGTAATCGACACCCTCAAGGTCACCTTGAAACTAATCGAATCCCACGTAGCCAAAGTCCACATGGGACAAGAGGTAACCATCGACCTCGATGCATATCCAGGACGCACCTTCAGCGGCCACGTCACCAGAATTTTGCCCTACCTAGACCCAGAAACCAGGACAAACGCAGTTGAAGTTTCCATAAAAAATCCCAAGGACGAATCTGGCCAATATCTCCTAAAGCCAGGCATGTACGGCCGTGCAAAACTGATAACCGAACGTCGCGAAAATGTAATCGTCGCCCCTGGAGAAGCCCTGCTTCTGGACACCAGAATAACAGGGGAGGCCGGTCAGGAACTCCGTAAGGCAGTCGTGGTCAAGCCTGACAACACCGCCGATATCAGGGTCGTCAAACTAGGCGCAAGAGACGGCAATCAATGGGAAATCCTGGAAGGCTTGGCCGAAGGCGAAAGCTTGGTAGTTCGAGGCCACCATGGAATAAAACAAGGCCAAAACGTAGTGATTGATACTCAGGAGGACCGTCTATGAAGGTTGCAGAACTCGCTGTAAGGCGCGGGGTTACCTTCGGGATGCTATACCTGCTGATCCTGGGCTTCGGCCTTTTTGGATTGTCCAGGCTCGATCTGGATCTCTATCCTGATATTCAGTTCCCCGTCGTCATTATCATCACCTCCTATACCGGAGCAAACCCTCAAGATATTGAGACATTGATAACCCGTCCCATTGAAGGGGCTGTCGTTTCAGCCAAAGGAGTTGAAGAAGTATCATCCGATTCTAAACAAGGCGTTTCCCTTGTCTCGCTGAAGTTTGACTGGGGCAAAGACATGGAGCAGGCCGAAACCGACGTCAGGCGTAATCTCGACCTGATCAAAGGTTTCTTACCGGACGACTCACAAGAGCCAATCGTCTTTGCCTTTGATGTCTCGATGCAACCAATCATCATGATGATGGTTTCAGGCCCTTATCCCTTGGATGAACTGCGCCGAATCGCAGACGAGGAGATCGCTCCAAGACTTGAGCGCTTGGAAGGTATTGCCGTAGCCGGTGCGGCTGGCGGTCTTGAGCGTCAGATCAACGTTCATTTAGACCCGGTCAAGGTCCAGGCTTACGGATTGGATGTGAATCGCATCGTTGGCGCAATTTACTCTGAAAACCGCCAGGAACCAGGCGGCTACGTAGAGCAGGGTGGCCTGGAATTTTCCGTTCAGGTCGATGGAAAGTACCAAAAGGTTGAGGATATTGGAGATGTCGTGGTGGGTTCTCGCATGTCGGCCACTGGCATCCAGATGATTCGCCTAAAAGACGTTGCCGAAATCGTCGACTCGTTCAAGGATTCCAGACGAATCATGGCCGTTGATGGTGCCCCATCCGTTTGGTTGATGGTCAGAAAGCAGTCAGGTGCAAACACAGTACAGGCGGCCAACAGGGTCATGGCAGCCTTGGATGACGTTAAAAAGGAATTAGGTGGTGACATCGAATTTAACGTCATGTACAATCAGGCGGATTTCATCAATGACTCCCTTGGAAACCTTTCCTCCAGCGCCATCTTGGGAATCATTATCACATTCATAGTGCTTCTCTTGTTTTTACGTAACTTCCGAAGTTCATTGATTGTTGCCACTGCGATTCCACTTTCAGTGGTTGCTACGTTCGCACTAATGGACATGCTTGGGATGACCTTAAACGTGCTTTCCTTGGCTGGTCTGGCTTTGGGCGTAGGTATGTTGGTTGACAACGGTATCGTTGTCCTGGAAAACATCTTTAGACTTCGTGAAGAAGGCAGAGGGGCTTGGCTGGGTGCGATCGAAGGGGCCAGCACCGTGGGATTGGCGGTCTCTGCGTCGACTTTGACGACCGTGGCGGTATTTGTGCCGGTTCTTTTTGTGCCTGGTATCACAGGTGTTTTGTTCAAGGATATGTCATTTACCATATCCTTCTCACTGTTGGTTTCGCTTGCTGTCGCCTTGACTTTTGTGCCGTTGACCGCTTCGCGCCTGCTTGGTGGGAAACGCGGAAACCAGATTTTCGCCAAGGTGCAGGAGCGCAATCGTTTTTCAAAGTTTCGCGAAAACTATGGACGCAGCCTTGACTGGACCTTGTCTCACCGTTGGGCTGTTGTCGCAATTTTGGTAGGCGTCATAGCGATTACCGTTGCGCTGGCTTCGTCGCTGCCCACTGAATTTATGATGGAAGGGGATGACTCGTTCCAGCCTGTAACTATCGAGGCACCTGTGGACAGTAATTTGGAGTCCACTCTGGGTGTCTTTGATGAAGCCAAGGCTGCGGTTGAAGGGGCCCTTAAACCTGGTGAAGCTAGGATGATAGCCACCGACGTAGGTATAGGTGAAGGATTTGCCTCGATATTTTCAAAGGGGGTTCACTATGGAATGATACGAATTCCCTTGGTAAAACCTGCACAA
>DUVQ01000060.1 GCA_012840965.1 Oligoflexales bacterium
GAGATGGACGACGTTGGCGAGTTTGTGGAGCCGTCAATAAATTCGCGCACCTTTTTCCAATTGACTTGGTCAGTGGTTAAAGTCACAAAAGGCAAATCCTATCTGGTCCTGCGTGGGATCACCCCGCGACAAAAGTCAGGAGAGCCAATCAGAACCGCCAAACGAGTGGTCGTGCTGACCCAAAAGGGGCCGGCATCCTTCGAGGTTCTAGTTGATTCCGCAGGAACCACTGACCCTGTTGTTACCGCAACCGAAGTTCGGATCCCCATAAAGTAAGTAGTTCCAGACAAGCGAGTTTAAAGTGCCAATACCCCCCAATGATTATGATCTTAACGACCCCATTTTGCAGAATCTGAATGACGCGCAGTTTGAGGCAGTCACGCACGATAAAGGGCCCTTGTTAATCTTGGCTGGTGCAGGTAGCGGAAAAACCAGGGTTATAACCAGGCGAATTGCTTGGCTGGTCCGTTATAAGTCGGTATTTCCCTCGCGGATTTTGGCGGTCACTTTCACCAATAAAGCCGCAGATGAGATGCGTGAGCGAGTCGCCACACTTTTGGGTCACGAGGATGCCCCAAGGTGGATGGGCACCTTCCACTCGATATGCCTACAGTGGCTGCGTAGGTATGCTGAACGCCTTGGATATCCAAAGGATTTCGTCATTTATGATGACCGGGATTCCACAAGCGCTGTCAAAAGCATCTTAAAACGATTTGGCCTGCCTAAAGAGGGCGCCTCCAGCTACACATACTTTATTGACAACGTTAAAAACGCCGGCAAATCAGCCTCAGATCTGTTGGCAGCAACCGTCAGGAGGGAATATGTTGAGGTTTATGAAGCCTACCAGGATGACCTGAAATCAAATGGGGCAATGGATTTTGCCGATCTGCTGCTTCTGGCCTTGGAGCTTCTGCAAGATCACGAAGACATCCGCCGGGAAATCCAAAGTCACTTTGATTATGTGCTAGTTGACGAGTTCCAAGATACCAACGACGTTCAGTATCAGCTTTTGCAACAGCTGGTTCAGGAGCATCGAAATCTGTGCGTTGTCGGTGATGATGACCAGTCCATCTACTCATGGCGTGGTGCCCAGATCGAAAACATCCTGGAATTTACAGACAACTATCCAGAGGCCAAGGTGGTGACGTTGGGCAACAATTACCGCTCGACGTCCAAGATCTTGGAGGCCGCCAGCCGAGTCATTTCCTACAACGATTCTAGGTATGAGAAGGCTTTGACTGCTATGCGCGGTCCTGGCCATCCAGTCATCGTGCACGCCAATCTGAACGAGAAATATGAGGCAGAGTGGGTTGTGGCCAAGGCCATAGAGTGCATGGAAGACGGGGCCCGTTGGTCGGACATCGCCGTTTTTTATCGTACAAACGCACAATCCCGTGTTTTTGAAGATTCATTTGGTGCAATGGGCATCCCCTACAGGGTTGTTGGGGGGATGAGGTTCTACCAGCGCAAGGAAGTCAAAGATGTTATTGCATATCTGCGATTGATTGTGAATCCAGCGGATTCTATTGCCTTAGAGCGGATTTTCAACGTTCCTCCAAGAGGTATTGGTCCAGCCACGATCGACAAGGCTAGGGCGGCTATGACAGGCCCTGAGGATTCGTTGCTGATGGCCCTTGCCCGAGTTGGTGACCAAGCCGGTGGCGCAGTTGGTAAGCGGATCTCTTCTTTCATCGCGATGCTTACCGATCTGGCGGTCAAGGCCAAGGAAATGAACGCTGAACAGGTGCTTCGCGAGACATTTGACAAAACTGGGCTTTTGGAGTTTTTTGAAAAGGACGAAACCCCTGAAGGCCGTTCCAGAGTTGAAAACGTCCAGGAATTATTGGCGTCAGCAAGGCAATTCTACGAGACCACGGGCCTGGATGACGTTGGGGCATGGCTTGATAAAGTGGCCTTGGTTCAACCCCTTGATGAGGGAGGCGGCAACGAGGCTGTAAGCTTGATGACTGTTCATGCAGCAAAAGGCCTGGAATTTCCATGTGTTTTTGTGTGTGGCTTGGAACACGGTCTTTTCCCACTGTCCCAGCGGCCCTCAGCTGCAACCTATGCCGCTCCCATTGGTCGTGAGGCGTTGGCCGAGGAACGACGCCTGATGTACGTAGCGATGACTAGGGCAATGGATAAGCTGCACTTGTGTTACGCAGCGACCAGAATGCGTTATGGCCAGACAGTAGCTGGCAGACCGTCCGTTTTCTTGACTGAACTTCCTCGCAGTGCCATCAAGTTGGTTTAATCCTGAATTTCGCAATGATTTCGTGCCCCTAGGGAAATACATTTGCTACCTTTGTTGCTGGTGCAAAACCCAGATACAGTTCTCCAGCCTTACAAGGCGCACCTTTTTGGCATGGGATTAGCGTGGCATCCCGCTTTGTAGCCTTTGAGATGTTTGCCCTAGCTCGCTTAACTTCGTCGCCAATTGGGGCAATAAACCTGATGGTTGAGCCATTTACGGATTCAACTACACCCACCAAGACGTTGCTTGGGTACTTGGCGCTCTTTTCCTGAAGTCTAAAGAAGATTAAGTCGCCCCTTTTGGGTTTGTCCTTGTGGCTTACAGCACGTTTCCTGGCCAAAGTTCTATAAAGCGAACTTGCCCAAGAATCGGAGCGAAACTTGCTTTTGGTGGTCAAAGCCGTGGAATAACAAAGGTGGCTTGCAAAGGAATCTGGGGTAAACGAGTTCTTCATTCCAACCAGTCGTTGTGCATTTATCAGCAGTTCTGAGCCAGTTGTTCCATCACCCAGTTGAGGTTTTGATTTGTTTGGCCACAGCTTTGCTGGTGCCTTTTGGACGGGTTCTTGCCTCTTTGGAGGCGTCTTCTTTGCAGATTCTTTCTTTGAAGTCGGCTTTAGCGTTGACGCAGATTTTGCGGGCTCTTTTTTGACTTCTGCCTTCTTGGAGGCTGGCTTCTTCTTGGAAGCCTCCGCCGGTTTCTTTTTAGCGGCTTGAGTGCTCGTCGCTGGTTTCTGCCTACTAGTTCTTGAGTTGCTAGCCGCCTTTGGCGTCTGGGCCTGCCCTTCATTGCTAAAAGGCAACAGCAGGCATGCCAAAATCAGAATCACAATAGTCCTGTAAATTCCTTTGGGCTGACGGCTTGTTGGAGATAACGCGGTCATAGGCCCATAATATCCCCGGTTCCGGTGGTTGGACAAAAAAATTGATGCGGACATTGGCTTTAATCCTCGTACTGGCAGTTTTTGGGTGCGCCCCTGCGATCACTCAGCATCAAGCTGACAGGCCCTTAAAGAAACGCCAGGCCCAGGAAACTAAGTTGGAACTGCGATCACTTGATTCCCCCATCCAAAGTGACCGCCGTGAATTTCAACAGGTTCCCTATGAAGCCAAGAAAATGAGCTGTGAGGAGATTGTAAGCATCCTGTCGGTTTTGGGCCCTGAAAATGACCTAGATCCAGCGCTACTTTTGGCGTTAATAAGGGTTGAAAGCGCCTTTTCCACAAACGTCCTTTCACGTGTCGCCGCCATTGGTTTGATGCAGGTAATGCCCGAAAATGTCCAGCGTTTTTCGTGCGGCGATCCCTTCGACCCCACTGAAAACATCAAGTGCGGGATCATAATTCTGAAACGCTTTTTAAACAGGTACGATGGTAATCTGATGCTGGCTTTGTCTGGCTACAACGCAGGCTTGGGGATGCCAAATCGAGCCAGAGCTGAATCAAAGATACCGGCTAACTTCTCTTACCTGGAAAACATTTTGCGAGTCAGAGCCAGATACCTGAGATACGGATGTAAGACTTTTGACTAGCCTTTTGGTTGTACGCCAGGATTCGTGATTGTTGCCACTAAATTATGTAATCGGTCTTGCTTGCATCCCAAGGTTTGGGTAATGTATCGGGTGCCACAACTGTGGTTAGAAATCTGGAGAGATCACATATGAAGGACGATCAACTCGATTTAGATATGAGCCCCCCGGAGATTCCGCCGGAGGAACTGCCGCCTGA
>DUVQ01000061.1 GCA_012840965.1 Oligoflexales bacterium
CCATCTCCAGCATCCCTATACAGTTCACCACCAACCCCAGGGCCGTCGTTTGCAGGGATGAACACTCGCAGTTCGATCTGATTACCCTCATCCACTGGAACAACCGAGCCTCCACGAGCAAACATCGGCATAGTGTCTAGCGGGGCTAAAACCTCCGCTGTTGTATCGCCTTCAAACATGGAGCCGGTTTCCCAGTCGTACCAGTTACCAGCTGGGAAGGTGACCTTTCGCGTAACGCAGCCCTTTTCAAGGACGGGCGCTGCCAGCAGTGAATGCCCGACCATGAATTGGTCATCCACACCCACTAATTTGACATCTTCCATGTACAACGGTCTGACCAAGGTACTGCCAGTGCGCGTGGCGGCCGCAGCAAGCGTGTACCAGTACGACAGCAGCGAGTAGCGTCGCCTTAAGTGAATCCTGGTGATGTCCAGCGTCTCCTCGTCATAACACCACGGTTCACGCCTTGGTGTAAAGACGGCCGAGTGGACCCTAAAGAACGGCAGCATGGCGGTAGCTTCAAACCAGCGCAGGTAGAGTTCTTTGTCTGGGTTTCCACCAAAGCCGCCAATGTCGGCACCTGAATACGGCACGCCTGAAACCGACAGGTTTAGCACGATTCGAATGGTTTGTTGCAGACTCCACCAGTTGCTTTCACTGTCGCCAGTCCAGTGCCAAGCGTAGCGCGCAAGTCCTGCCCAACCTGAACGTGACAGAATCCATGGGCGACGTTCCGGTTTAAAGCGACGCTGGCCTTCGAATCCGGCCATGGCCTCTTGCAGTGCGTACAGGTTGTGCGCCTCCAAGTGCGTACCACCGCGTCCTTCCAGCTTATGTACCGCAACTGAAGGCAACGTTGAGCCGCCCCAAGCTGCAAAGGCGGCTGGTTCATTCATGTCGTGCCAGAACCCGGAAATCCCCTTATCAATCAAGACCTTGTACTGCTGTGCCCACCAATCTCGTGCTGCTGGGTCTGAAAAATCTGGGAATGCGCACCAGCAGGGCCAGACAACTCCACGGACCAGCTCGCCATCCGGAAGTTTCATGAACAGATCTTGGTCACGTCCTTGTTTAAACAAGAAGTAGTCAGGATCGATTTTTACCCCCGGGTCCAGGATGGTAACCAGCCTGATTCCTTGAGCCAGCATGTCTTGGCTTAGCTTCTTTAGATCAGGGAAACGTTTGCGGTCCACGGTGAATACACGGTACCCATCCATGTAATGGATATCCATGTGAATAACCGACAAAGGTAAATCATGTTTGGCAAAACCTTCCGCAATTTCACGGACTTGAGCCTCGTTTTCATAGCTCCAGCGGCACTGGTGATATCCCAAGGCCCAACGTGGTGGCATTGCCGCGTGGCCGACTAAACCATAGAACTTAGTGACGTTTTCTTCAGGTGTGCCTGTAAACAGATAGTATCTGAGCGCACCTCCCTCAAACCTGGATTCAAGCCGCTCTTTGAATGAAAACGTGCTCTTAAAAGAGTTGTCAAAGAAGGCCAGATATGAACCTCGTGGCGACACGCTAAGGTACGCAGGCGACGAGATATACAGCGGGTCATCTCCAGCCTTGTACGCTCCACGTGGTTCCATGTTCCACAATGAAAATTCGCATCCACGTACAGAAAAGGGCGACGCCTTCATGCCCATTCCAAAAAACGACTCGTCGTCGTTCATGGCTGCGCGAGATGTCCACCCCCTTCCAGTCATGATGGGTGGCTCGTCTTGTCGAATCACGTTGCCGTCCAAGTCGGCCACAGTCACCGACCCGTCCTTGCCTACAGTCAGCTTCAGTCCATCACTTTCCAGGCCAACCCCAAAAGCTCCTTCGTCAATTGCGACCTCGACTGGCTTAAACGAGTTTTTGTTGACGACTGTGTTTCCAGGCAGGGTTCCTGGGGTCCATGTCAATCTTGGCAGCCCCGGCTTTATGAAAACTACCTCAAGCTTGGCTGAGGTAAAGTTAAACGTTGCCCCTGATTCGATGCGTTCCCAGGATTCAAGTTGTCCAACAGGGGTGACGCTGTCGTCTTTAGGTGGGGCAAACTTCTTTTCAAGTTTACCTCGCTGTATCGTGTACTGCATGGAAGCGACCAAAATCTCCATGCCTAGATTTTTTAGTCCTTTTATCGTGGTGATAATGTCCATAAGGTTCTTCTCCCGGATTTTAGCGCAACGCGCAAGCCAGATCGTCGTACAGACAGCTGCTTGGCTGGCCGTCGACAGACACACTGCAAGGCCCATTTATAACACTAATCATGGATTGCTGACGTATGAATCCTCATTATTTGTGTCGAATGGATGCTTTTTAGGCTTGACGCAATAGTTTTCCCAAATAGGCTTGTCGTATGTGGCGTTTCGCGACTAAATCCATCGCAGTTCTCTTGACCATCGCAATGATGATGGACCCTGTTTTAGCCTTTGGGCTGGAAAATGATTCGCCCCCCTTGGGTGTTGAGGCTCAAGCGGTTGATTTGGCTGACGAATCAGCTGATTTGGTTGAAACAG
>DUVQ01000062.1 GCA_012840965.1 Oligoflexales bacterium
AAGTACTGGTACCGCGCATTAAACAGACGAAGTCATAAGGCGCGTACATCACTTGAACGTATGAGTGAGCTGGCGAAAACCTGGCTTCCGGTCCCTAATGTTATTCATCCCTGTCCCCTTAACCGTCTGCGCGTCTGACCCAAGGCAGGAGCCCGGTGCGGTAATTTAGCACGCCGGGATCTGTGCGGGGGGTGGCCCGTAAGGGCCATTCCTACCGCGACGATTCGCTGTAAAACGGTAAAGAGTTGGGAATGAAAGAGTCCTACGAAGAAGGCCTAGCGAGCCACATCGGCCCCGAGTCATGCGGGTATGGTGGTAACGTCATATTCGAAGCGTTGACAGGGGGAAATGCAGGCAGGGTATTGTGCGGGGGGTGGCCCGTAAGGGCCATTCCTACCGCGACTCGGTGCGCTAGACCCTTGGCTTACAATTTGGCTACCCTAGATAACCGTGGCTATGAGCAGGCACTCAACCTCACACCTTCTTTCCGCCCTTCTTTTTCCTGCTGCCTTTCGGTTTTGGGGCGCTTCTGATGCTCCATTCGTTTAGGATCATTTCTTGGATTAAGTGGCGGCTTGCTTCGATGTCAGGTGTGGGCATCAATTTTAGCGGGATTTGAAAGCCTCCGGCGAAGGTTCGGCCGCCGCAGTCCACCGGTGTTTTTAGGCTTGTTGAAAGCGCGGTGTCCAAAAAGTCGTATGGGTCGAAGATAGGGCTGGAAGAGCGCAAAGAACCGATAAAATTGTCGTTGATGAGCCCGAAAACAACCACAGTTTCAGTGTCTTCTGTGCGCATTAAGAAATCTGCGCTTTGGGCAATCGTATCTCGCGCACGCCTGCTGATCTTGCCTGCGTAAGACACAATAATGCCGTTTTGCTTTGTACATGACTGCAAAACTGTTGTCAGGGTGTCAATGAAGGCCTTGCCAAGTGGCGCGTTCACCAGAGTGTAAGAATGCTCAATTGAGACATGAGGAGCAAGAATCGCGGCTGCCTCAAAATCTACTGGATTGCAGGTCACAAAGTCTGCTGTGTCTGTCCTGATTCCATGCATCAGGGCAGTTGCAAGCCTGCACAATTCTGCAGGGGGGATGGCCGAGTTCTTTAGTAAGTACTGTAAATGAAATGCCATTATTGAGCAGGTGCTTCCAATGCTGGTTTCCTGCTGCATGAAAACCGCGTCTGTTGCTACTGAGGCATGGTGATCGATATGCGCGATTACCGGCAGTCTAGCTTTGTGGGGTACTGGAAGTCCGACATTTTGACGATCAACCACGGCGTAGCCAGCGTAGCCAGCCCTTGGGAGATGGTCAGTCACCTGTCTGAACGGGATGTCCAGTATCTTGGCAAAGGTTACATTGTCTGGGCGACTGATGACCTCGAAGGTCAACAGGTCCATAGAGACACCAATCTCCCTTGCCAGGATTTGAAGCGCCCATGCAGAGGCCAGCCCATCTGGATCCGGGGAACCCAGGACCGCAACGAAAACCCGCTTACCCTTGTAGGGCTCCAAGGCTTTAATCAGTTCTTCAGTTCGGGCGTTAAACATTCGTCCCCACGAACCAAACAGGAACGGCCATTCTACCACGTAATCTGGTCTGGGATAGTACTAATTGGTTGGAGCAAAATTACCGTTAATTCTGGTCGAAGTTTTCAACATCAGGGGAGGTAATCTCTGGGCCAGTCGCCACAGCAACAAGCGATACTCGAAGGACTCGGCCGTTTAGCATATAGCCGCGTAAAATCTCGAATGCGACATAACCTGGTTCTACAGCGTCTGTTTCAACTCTTTGTAATGCTTCATGGATTGCTGGATCAAATGGTTTGCCCACCGCTTCAATGGGCTCTGCCCCTGATCGCTTGATCGCCCTAAGGAATTCTTGGACAACCAATTCCAAACCTGATGTTATAGCTGCAGCCTCCCCCGCCTTCTTGGCTGATTCGATAGCCCTTTCCAGATTGTCTATCACTGGCAGCAAGTCCCGAAGCAATCGTTCATTGGCATACTTGGTGTGCTCTTCTCGTTCTCGTTCCTGGCGCTTGCGAAAATTAATAAAATCCGCATTTAGACGCACAAATCGCTCTTTGGTTTCACGGAGTTCACGCTGAAGGTCGATATTTTCTAGGTCACCGCCATCCAACTCGACAGTATCATCAACCACATCGACCATTTGGCCTTGTTCCTGCCTGGCTTCAATTACCTCTTCATTTTCATCGACAACTTCGATTGAAGCGCCAAAATCATCAAAAAATTCTTCAGACATTCCTAAATCCCTACCCTCACCCGGGCCTATTGTAGCCTAATTAATGTGGTCCGTGA
The DNA here is from genome assembly GCA_012840965.1 of Oligoflexales bacterium. Taxonomy (GTDB): domain Bacteria; phylum Myxococcota_A; class UBA9042; order DTJE01; family DTJE01; genus DUVQ01. The sequence goes on from DUVQ01000062.1 coordinate 2,320, forward strand.
CCAATAAGTCAATCTCAACCACCCTGATGACTGGTGTAACACCAGTTTAAAACGGCTTCTGTGTAGAGTTTAAAGCCCTCTTGAATGCCTTCAATTGGCGCTGATTCATCCACATTACCCGCACGTCCTTGGTAATTAAATCCCGAAGGAAGTTTGATTGGGTTAAATCCGTAGGTTGGGATATCAAGTGTTGCCAAGGCGTGGGGCTCTGGACCGGCGAAGGCCCCGTACTGGGTCACAATAGCGTCTGACTGGGCCTTTTTTACTGATTCTTTAAGGTGGTGGAAAAAAGGGTGTGGTGTTTTGACCTCAACTCCAGGAATCTCATTAAGGACTTCAACAGCGATATCTTCTTGAACCAATTTATTGATCTGTTGGACAACGTCCTGGGCAGATCTGCCGGGAAGCACCTGGACAGCCAAAATAGCGTGTGGTTCTGGGTGGAATCCACCTGGAGTTGTACCAGCATAAACTCCCTGAATTTTAACCATGTCATTGTTCATAAGCATGGCCAAGTTTTTAACTTCGCCGTCATCCAATGCCTTAAGTGCGAAACTGTGCATCCCAAAGACAGTCAGCCCAAACATCGATATGGCGAGGGGTTTTGGCAAAATGCTCTTAACGGTGCTTAAAAACTCCAATCCAACAGCACACATTCTGGCCTGAAGCTCACCGTCTTCAAACTGCAGCAAGGCCCTCGCCAAGGAAAAGATGCCATTTTCCGATGACGCCCTAAGCTTAATGACCATTAGGCCCATAGATGTTGAGCGAATCGGGACCAAGTTGCGCTCGTTCATGAAGACGTTGTGTCCACCTTGGCCACACAAGGCCACGGTACCTTTAACCAAATCTGGTCTTTGCCTGATGATTTCATGAATTCCAGCTTGGCCACTGCCGTTTCCATCGGCGGTTACCAACAGCAAGAGGTCCCTTAACGGCTTGAGGCGCCTACGTTTTGCAATTACAGGCAGCATTATGGACATGGCCAACGCTCGCTTGCTACCCAAAACGCCTGGTCCCCAAAGCTCGTCATCGACGGTTACACCCGAAAATGGAGGATGGGTCCAGTTTTGACCAGAGGTTACAGGCACATCGGAAGGCAAAGCAATGATCAAACCATCATCAGGTTTGTTGGCTGAAACCCTTGCAACAAGGTTTAATGAGCCATCTGGGCTAAGGATTTGCCTGCTTTGTACGCCTTCTGCTGACAATACTCCTGCAACATAGCGAACTATCGACGCTTGGCCACCAGTTTTTGGGGACGAATCTATCTTCAATAAGTACTGAAGATGATAAATAAATTCTTGAAAGTCGCGTTCTAAAACCAGGTTTTGCATCGCTTCGCCTCCAACCGGCCATTCTGCCATGCAAACCGAGATAGGGGGAAATTGGTGGTATCGCCAAATATCTTTGTGTTAGGAACATTAAGGATTACAAGGGGTTGGCGATTTGAGCGCTATTTAAGGTGCAGTCTGTGCGCTGCGTGATTTTCCACTTGTTCGCGGGTCCAAAGCATCGGATTTAATTCGCCTTTAAGCCACATCTGTAGGTAATCGTCATAATGTGGACTTGCAGGTTGCCCTGACTGACCTGGCGCGTGGATTATCATGCACTTGGACCAGTCGCCTGTGTCGATTATCTGCCTGAAAGTTGCAGCCCACGCCGTAGTTTGATAGGCGGTTTTTGGCATCATCGCTGTTTGATTGGGGGTATCACTGTTGCCACCAACTGGTAGGGGTCCTATGTTGAATATGGCGTC
>DUVQ01000063.1 GCA_012840965.1 Oligoflexales bacterium
CCTTTGGCAATGGCGCAATTTTGGCTTGCGCTTGTGACTTCAGATTCATGCGCTCAGATCGAGGCTTTTTCTGCTTCCCTGAAGTTGATATCGGGATCCCGTTTTTCCCAGGAATGATGGCTGTAATGCGCAAGGCGATACCAGGCTGGCAGTTAAACCAGATTACCTTGACTGGCCGTCGAGTCACTGGAAGCGAGCTTGAGGCTTCCCATGTGGTTGAAAAGGCATCAGTTGGTTTCGACGCTCTGATGGTTGACGCGATAGACTTTGCTAAAACCTTTGATAAGGGGCGAAGGATTTTCAAGGCAATCAAACAGCGGCGTTACAAAGAAGTGCTAGATGTCTTTGAAACTCTGGATCCACCTGCGATTGCAAAGTTGGAATTGCGGGCGTAGTAACAATTGACTGGAACTCGGCTGAGACAGGCGGATTTTCAGCAGCGAAAGGGGGATTGAATGGCCTTAAACCAAGAAAAAGACGGGGATCAAGGAACACCCCAAGACATAGGGTATCAGGGAAGTCACTTGCAAGGTGGCAAACTTAAACACCTTTATGGTCCCAACCTCCACTTGCTTTCTGATCCATATCACCTGTCGTTGCTGGCTAGACTGTCGTCAGAAGCTACTTTTCAGCCTGAAATCAGTCATCTGGTTACTACGTTATACAGAGTGTTGGTGGCTAGGGTCTTGGCGGAACAGATTCCAACTGTTGATGTTGTAAGCCCTACACGCATGATCTCGGCCACACCGTTCGGGGTTTATCGTGGAAAAGTGATAGACCCTAGCACCAAGGTAGTCTGTGTTGACATTGCCCGAGCAGGGATGCTTCCCACTCAGGTGTGCTTTGACGCTCTCAATCACGTGCTGAATCCGGCTGGAGTCCGTCAGGATCACATCGTGATGAATCGCGTCACTGATGATAAGGGCCACGTCATAGGTGCGCGAATCTTTGGTGAAAAGGTGGGTGGTGACATAGCTGGTCAGATTGTTGTTTTTCCGGATCCAATGGGGGCAACAGGTTCATCGTTACTGGAGGCAATAGGCTATTACCGTGGTCTGGCACAGGGTGCTCCAACCAAGATGATCGCGATGAATTTAATAGTTACCCCTGAGTTTGTTCAAAACGTTCATCGCCAAGAGCCCGATCTAATTATCTACGCGTTTCGCCTTGATCGAGGCCTTTCCGCGCCTCACATTTTAAACACGTTACCAGGTACCCACCCTGAACAAGAACGTGGTCTTAATGAACATCACTACATAGTGCCAGGAGCAGGCGGCCTGGGTGAGGTCATCAACAACGTCGGATAGCTCTGGGTTTATCCAATTTCTCCAAACCAATCCCCTCGCATCAAAAACAAAATCACTATCGTTCCCAGCATCCTGTCCCTGGCCCTCTCCCTGCCTCCTGTTCCTGCTACAGATTGTGCTAATTAGCATGTTTTGGCTCCGGATTGTTTGTTCTTTTTGGCGTTTGATCTCTTCGTTACAGTTTTAAAACATGTCCGGGGGCATCCTTCCGGGAGCCAGCTCGCCGTGCCATCCCAACGGTCACTTTAGCGACGCCCGAGCCGGCGCATGGTCGCAAAAGTGACCGTCGGGTCCCGGCAGCGTCGACTGGC
>DUVQ01000004.1 GCA_012840965.1 Oligoflexales bacterium
AACGTACACGTTAGCAATCGTATATTTCGCCCGGACGATGTCACTAAGAGACAGTCGGGGTGGCTACGGGAGATTTTGGGTCCGGAAGGATGCCCACGGACATGTTTTAAAACTGTAACGAAGAGATCAAACGCCAACAAGAACAAACAATCAGGAGCCATAGCATACTAATTGGCAGGATCTGTAGCAGGGTCAGGGACAAGGGTGGGGACAGGGTCAGGGGCAGGATCCTGCCTTCCATCATTGTATTGATGCCGCCGGTACCTTAAAATAGGCGGGTTTCACCTGTGTTGGAGGGCTTTGCATGAGACCGCGTCAATTCGCTATTTGGTTTTTGCCCTTTTTATTTCTGGTACTTGGTTGTGAGGGAGGCGGGCTTCCTTCAGGCGATGTCGATGCAAAACTTCCAGATACATTTGGACCAAAGGACTCCGCACAAGACGACGGCTCCTCCCACGTGGATATCACCTACGATATCCCACCAGATACGTCCGACACCTCAGATTTAACCCCCACAGACACAGATGAGTTGCCCCCAACTGATCTCAAAGACACCAAGGATGCAGATACAGACCAAAATCCCCTACTTCCAGATAGCGAAGATGATGGCGAAGTTGTTGTCGAAGAAGGCAGTTTTGGTTGGCCATGTGAGGATTGGTCCGATTGTATTGATGAATTTTGTGTCCAGACTGACGATGGAAAAATCTGCTCCAAGGCGTGCCGCAACGATTGCCCAGCTGATTTTGAATGCAAGGCCGTTCAGGATCACTCGGGGCAGCCAGTCTTTAGGTGCGTACCAAGATTCCTGAACTTCTGCAGACCCTGTAGAACTGACCTCGATTGCCGGGTTGGGGCCTATCCGATGGGTGGCCTAGTTTGCTTGCCGTGGGGTGGCGAGGTTGGCTCATATTGTTTGCCTGGCTGCGTCAAACACGAGGATTGTCCATCAGGTGCACAATGTCTGCCGCCCCCTGTAGATATGGGGGAACGACAGTTTTGCGTTCCGGTTGAAGGGGAGTGTGGTTGCTCATCCTTTGCAATCGAAAGTGGTGCCTCGACTGACTGTTCTCTGATGACGCACGGGCTGCCATGGGCTTGTGGCGGCATTCGAACCTGCGAAGCTGATGGCTTGGGTGAATGCACCGGCAGATTGCCATCGGTGGAGAAATGTAACGGGATAGATGACAACTGTAACGGCTTGACCGACGAGGAAGGCGCCTTAGACTGCACCACCTATTACCTTGACATGGACATGGATGGGGTAGGGCTGTCAGACCAGTCTAGGTGCCTGTGTGCCCCCTATGGCAGATTTAGCGCTACAGTTGGCGGGGACTGTAACGACAAAAATCCTCAAATTTCTCCAAAGGCCCGGGAAATCTGTAACTATCAGGATGACAACTGTAATGGGCTGACTGATGAAGAGGGGGCCCACGGGTGTCACAACTACTACCTGGATGTTGATGGCGATGGTTTTGGAGACAGCACCAAGGTCAAGTGTCTGTGCCGTCCCGAGGGAAATTATCGTGCAACAAACGGTGGGGACTGTGATGATAACGACTCCAACGTTTTTCCAGGCGCCTTTGAATGGTGCAACGGCAAGGACGACAACTGTGATGGGCGAACCGACGAAGATGGGGCCATTGGATGCCAAGTTTATTATTTGGACGAAGATGGCGACGGGTTTGGGCTGGCAAGCGCATCCTTATGCAAGTGCCAACCGGATGATCGTTATCGTGCGACCAGGATCGGCGATTGTAACGACAGGGACCCGACCGTGAATCCAGGGGCATTAGAGGTGTGCAACGGAAAGGACGATGATTGCGATATGCAAATCGATCCGCCGGGTGTGCAAGGTTGCATCGTCTACATGCGAGACGAAGACGGCGACGGTTTTGGTATATCTGGTGATGCTCAGTGCCTTTGCTTGCCTGGAGATATCTACAGAGCCACAGTTGGTGGCGACTGTGATGACTCGAATAATGCGGTCCATCCTGGTGCTGTGGAAAAATGTAATGACGTTGACGACGATTGCAATGGGGTAACCGACGACCCGGACGCCCAGGGGTGCGAGCTTTGGTTCGCGGATGGCGACATGGACGGCTATGGAGGACAAGGCGCATGCCTTTGCGGACCAACTTTCATGTATTCAGTCCAAACTCCTGGTGATTGCGACGACGATAATCCGATGGTTAACCCTGGAGTATCTGAAGTTTGTGGGAACGGCATTGATGACAACTGTAATGGCGAAACTGATGAGCCTGGTTGTGAGGGGTGTAGTAATTACTATTTCGACAACGATGGCGACGGATGGGGGATTGCTACAAACTTCATGTGCCTTGAAGCGCCTGATGTATTGGCCAAATATACCGCGATGTTGCCTGGAGATTGTGATGATGCAAACCCATCGATAAATCCGGGCCAGCCTGAAGTTTGTGGAAATGGAATCGATGACAACTGTGATGGCAAGACTGATGACGAAAACGCCCAAGGTTGCACAACGTACTATATGGACTGGGACAATGATGGTTTTGGCGATGATTTGAACTTCAAATGCCTTTGTGCAGCCAGCGGACGTTATCGAGCGACTAAGGGGGGTGACTGTAACGACCGGGACCGGCTGATTCATCCTAATGCCAGGGAAATTTGTAATGATCGCGACGATAACTGTGATGGTTTTATTGACCCGCCAGATAGCAGTGGTTGCACCGTTTACTTTAAGGACGAAGATGGCGACGGGTATGGTCTGGCCAACGATAGCTTGTGTCTTTGCAACCCAAGCGGCTTTTACCGGACTACCATCGCTGGTGACTGTGATGATACCGATGCTGGCGTTCGTCCAGGTGGGACCGAAAGGTGTAACGGCAAAGATGACAACTGCGACGGCAGAACTGACGAAGCCGGTGCTGTAGGTTGCCAATCCCACTACCTGGATATCGATGGTGATGGGTTTGGTATTGATGACGGCAGGTGCCTGTGCGGGCCAGACGGAATGTACCGCGCTCTACAATTGGGGGATTGCGACGACAGCTTGGATACGGTGTATCCTGGAGCCATTGAGGTGTGCAACGGTATTGATGATAACTGTGATGGCGAAACTGACGAGCCCTTATCGCAAGGATGTCAGATTTACTATTTTGACGGTGACCGTGATGGTTTTGGACAAAGTGGGACTGGCCGCTGTTTGTGTGGGCCGTCTGGCTATTATACTGCCTTGGTCGACGGCGATTGCGACGATAACGAGCCCTTAGTTGGCGCTGGTAGCGTCGAAGTTTGTAATGGCTTGGATGATGACTGTAATGGCCTTATCGATGAACCTGGGGCCCTTGGCTGCACAACTTACTATCTGGACCGTGATGGCGATGGATTCGGAGTCGATGGAAGTGGAAGGTGCCTTTGTGAGCCAGAAGGTAATTATACTGCGACAGTTGCAGGGGATTGTAACGATGGTGACCCGCAAGTCTTCCCAGGTCAAGTTGAGCGTTGCAACGGACGTGACGACAACTGCGATGAGTTGATTGATGAAGAGGGGTCGGTAGGTTGTATCAACTATTACCTCGATGTCGATGGTGATGCTTTTGGCGTTGACGGTGACTTCAGATGCCTGTGCAGACCTGATGGTATGTACAGAGCGCTGGTAGCAGGTGACTGTGACGACTCTAATGCCAGCGTAAACGAAGATGCCTTAGAGATTTGTAACGGTATCGACGACAACTGTGATGGTATAACCGACCCGCCCGGTACATGGGGTTGTACAGTCTACTATCGCGACGTGGATGAGGATGGCTACGGTACTGATGAGTCCCAGTGCTTGTGCGAGCCAGACGGTGAATACACCGCAACAGTTAAAGGTGATTGTGCTCCAGATGATCCTTCGATAAACCCGGGAATGCCCGAAATCTGTAATGGCAAGGACGATAATTGTGATGGCAAGACCGACCCAGATGGCTCTCAGGGGTGTGTAGTCAGGTATCGTGATAGCGATGGTGATGGTTGGGGTGTACAGTCCGATTCAAGATGTGTGTGTAGTCCAAAGTACCCTTATACCGCGTCCCGATATGGAGACTGTGATGACGATGATCCCGAGGTGTATCCAGGAGCTGTTGAAAGATGTAATGGAAAAGACGACAACTGTGATGGGATTGGCGATCCAGAGAATGCCCCGGGATGTACTAGATATTACAGAGATAAAGACCGTGATGGATTTGGTGGCCCTTGGGGTTCCAAATGCCTTTGTGCCCCAGCTCCTCCGTATGATTCGACCAATAGAGACGATTGCAACGACGATGATCCAAAGGTTAATCCAGCGGCTTTGGAGGTTTGTAACGGTATAGATGATAACTGCGATGGCCTTACAGATCCTGATAACACCAGTGATTGCAGAGTGTTTTACAGAGACAACGATGGCGACGGCTACGGAGATAGTTCTCAAAGCATCTGTGCTTGTAAATCAAGGTCGAACTATACCAGCAGCAAGGGTGGCGACTGTTGTGATGACGATTTTAGAGTCTTTCCTGGTCAGCAGGAATTCTTTTCAGACGCCAGTTTCTGTGGGGGGCATGACTTTAACTGTGATCGTAGGGAGGACAAACAGGATACCACTGCTAATGGCGGTTGTCATAGTTGGCCGAGTTGTGGAGCCAAGATCGGCTGGGCTACCTCAGCTTCTCCGTCTTGCGGAAGTCGAGCAACCTATGTCATTGGAGGGTGTGGCTGGGGGCTGTTTGGCTGCGACAAGGCCAACACGCAGCAAAGGAGTCAGGCTTGTAGGTGAGGTGGCGGGGGCAGGAGCAGGGACGGGCAGGGACGGGGACAGGGGCAGGGACAGGGGCAGGGACAGGAATTTGGCTCTGTTTATTTGTTCGCCAATCCTTTAAACTCTACGTCGGTCGTTTGTCTCGGTTTTCGGGAGTTGCCATGCGCTGGTTTTTTGCATTAATCCTTTTGATTGCTGGTTGTGGTTCATCTCCGTCGGATCCGCTTTCTGATGGTTCGGATGACCCCAATCGTCCGTCCGCAGATTCTAGTGAAATCAGTGAGCGTGATACCTCGGATGTATCGGATGAGAGACTCGATTTGTCAGAGACAGATGAGGTCGAAGAAGTGTGGACTCCTGGAGAGGTGGTTCTAAAATGCTTGGAAGACGGAGGCTTTGGCTGCCCTTGTGATAGAAACGTGGACTGTAACAGTGGATTTTGTATCGACACCATGGAAGGAATGCGATGCACAAACCTTTGTCAGACTGAAGAATCCTGTCCTGACGGTTGGTTGTGTGGGATTGTGTCGGCATCTGGATCTGACGTGATGTATGGCTGCATAGATCCTTTTGCTCGTTTGTGTCAACCGTGCATGTCAGACGACGATTGTGTACCTTCGGTGGGTATTGTTGCCGGCAAGTACAGATGCATAGAGCGAGGTGACGAAGGAAGCTTTTGTGGAGTTCCGTGTACCTCGCATTCCGGCTGTCCATATGGTTTTGAGTGTGGTCTTTACACCATAGATGGTGTCAATAGTCGTCATTGTCGCCCCAAGAATGATGAGGCTTGCCCATGCACTGAAAAGTTTTCCACGCTGGCTTTCCAGACTGTTTGCCACAAAACAAACGTTTTTGGACGCTGTCCCGGAGTCCGAACCTGCGATGGCGAGTGTGATGCCAGGTGGGCCGAGCGCGAGAGCTGCAATGGGATAGACGATGATTGTAATGGTGAAATTGATGATAACTTGGTCAGTTCTCCCTGCGACATAACCAACATGATTGGCACCTGCAAGGGTATGAGTAAATGCGTAAATGGGGAGATGGTGTGTGAGGGGCGTGAGGCGACCATTGAGGTCTGTAATGGCGTCGATGATGATTGTAATGGAATCACAGATGACGAAGATGCGGATGGCTGCTTTCCGCACTACCTTGACCTTGATGGCGATGGTTGGGGGGTTACAGCCGATCAAAAATGCCTTTGTGGTCCAAAAGGAAGCCACAGAGCTACCAAAGCTGGCGATTGCGATGATGAAAATCCCTTGATTTATCCAGGTGCAGCGGAAGTTTGCAATGGAAAGGATGACAACTGTGATGGGCGGACCGATGAGCCTGGTGCTCAGGATTGTGTGTACTACTACTACGACAATGATGGTGATGGCTTTGGGATAGACGGCGACCATCGCTGTATGTGTGTTGGAGAGGGTAAGTACACGGCCACCAAGGCTGGTGATTGCGATGATAACGACAGAACGGTGTATCCAGGAAGGCCTGAAGTTTGTAATAACAAAGACGATAACTGTGATGGCGTCACAGATGAGGATGGTGCCGAGGGGTGCACCAATTACTTCTTCGATGGCGACCGCGATGGTGTGGGGGACTCATTTAAGCAGGCTTGTAAGTGTAAAAAGGTGGCACCGTGGGACGCCTTGGAGGGTGGGGACTGCGATGATAACAACTTCAACGTTCGCCCAGGTCGTGTAGAGCTATGCGATGGGCTAGATAATGACTGCGATGGTGTAACTGATAATGAAGGCGCAAGTGGATGCCAGTTCTATTGCATAGATCGTGATGGCGACGGATATGGGGACATCTTTGAAAAGAAGTGTTACTGCGGACCAACTGGGCAGTACGTCATTGAACCAGGTCGCTGCAACGAGCTCTACCATGACTGTGACGATAGGGACCACTTGGTGCACCCTGGTGCGGCGGAACGTTGTTCAACTCCCAAGGATGACAACTGTAATGGGCAAATAAACGAAGCTGGTGCTGAAGGGTGTACGGTTTATTACCTGGACAAGGATCAGGATGGATACGGTGTTACCGGCAGTGGCCAGTGCCTGTGTACGCCAACTAACTATCACACTGCTACCAAGGACGGCGATTGTAACGACAACGATGCCCGAATTCATCCTGGTGCTGTTGAAGTGTGTGATGGCTCAGACACCGACTACAACTGTAACGGTTTCATAGGAGACGATGCCCAGGGGTGTAGAGACTATTACCTCGATATGGATGGTGATGGGTACGGAGTCAAGGATAGTGAGCCTAAGTGCCTTTGTGGTCCGCAACAGTACTACAGAGCGCTTTATCCAGGCGATTGTTGTGACGATGACAAGAATGTCTACCCGAACCAAACAAATTTCTTTACGACTCCCAGCGCTTGTGGTGGTTTCGACTATAACTGTGATGAACAAATCGTAAAACAGTACCCAAATATAGGTAAATGCGAAGGCGGCATGGGTGGTTGCCAGTTCAGCCCGGGCTGGCGCGAAGGTCCTGTCCCCGAGTGTGGTCAAAAACGTAACAATTACATCTGGGACTGTACCAAGAAGACTTTCAGCTGCGATGAACAGTTATCCGAAAAAACCCAAGGGTGCTTCTGATACCCAAAGCCGGGTTTAAATCAGTTGGAAAAAAGTGAATATCAGTGAACTGAACCAGCTTTGTAGCCCCCTGACCATGTTTCAGGGTGCCCTCTTCGACGTTCTTTTAGCTCCAAATCCCGCAGTTCAGCACAATCGTCTTCCTGCCCCTGTCCCCGTCCCTGCCTAGGCCTTCCCCCGCGAAGCCACTGCAATCCTGGCCCTAGCAAGCTTGATCTGGTCCATGACCACGTGATAGTGGTCAGCTTCATCTACCGGGACCTGGCCAAGTTCTGCCTCGGCCTTTTCGAGTTCTGCCTTGGCTTGATCAAGGTCGATTTCATCTGCTTTATCACAGGCTTGGGTCAAGACTCGAACTAGGTCACCTAGTACCTCAACAAAGCCGGACGACACGGTGTACCAGTCTTCACCCTGCTGTGTGGTGATGACCATGGTGCCAACATCAAGCGCGGCTATCAACGCCTTGTGTCCAGGTAGGATACCGAATTGTCCCATTTCCTTGCCTGGAAGTGTTATTTCCAGTATTTCCAAGTCCTTGACTATGGCACCAACCCTGGTGATTACCTCTAGTTTCATGCCTGCTCCAGCATCTTGTTGCCCTTTTCGACGGCCTCTTCGATGGTTCCAACCATTAAGAAGGCCTGCTCTGGCAGATGGTCATGCTTGCCTTCCAAAATCTCGGCAAAACCCCGAACGGTGTCTGCAACATTGACAAAACGGCCTTGAACGCCGGTGAACTGTTCAGCAACGAAGAACGGCTGAGACAGGAATCGCTGGATCTTTCGGGCTCTGTTAACGACTAGGCGCTGGTCTTCAGACAGCTCGTCCATACCCAAAATAGCGATGATGTCCTGCAGGTCCTTGTATTCCTGCAAGACTTCCTGGACTCGGCGGGCAACTCGGTAGTGTTCTTCGCCTACTACTTGAGGATCCAGAATCCTGGACGTGGAGTCCAAGGGGTCAACAGCAGGATAAATACCAAGCTCGGCTATTTGACGCGACAAAACGGTGGTGGCGTCCAAGTGGCTAAACGTGGTTGCAGGCGCTGGGTCAGTCAAGTCGTCAGCAGGGACGTAAATGGCCTGGACCGAGGTAATTGAGCCCTTCTTGGTCGAGGTGATTCGTTCCTGTAACTCACCCAAGTCATAGGACAAAGTTGGCTGATAACCGACTGCGGCAGGGATTCGTCCAAGCGTTGCTGACACCTCAGAACCAGCCTGGGTGAAGCGGAAGATGTTGTCGATGAACAACAACACGTCCTGCCCTTCCTCGTCACGGAAGTACTCGGCCGCTGTAAGCGCTGTAAGGCCAACTCGTGCACGCGCTCCAGGTGGCTCGTTCATCTGGCCATAAACCAAGGCCGTCCGGTCAATAACGCCAGATTCCTTCATCTCAAGCCACAGGTCGTTACCTTCACGAGTACGCTCACCAACACCGCCAAAGACGGAAACACCGCCGTGCTGGGTGGCGATGTTATGGATAAGCTCCATGATGATGACGGTCTTGCCAACACCGGCGCCGCCAAACAGTCCAACCTTTCCACCACGCGGATAGGGTTCCAGCAGGTCAATGACCTTGATACCCGTTTCAAGCGGCCTTACCGAGACGTCCTGGTCCAGGAATGACGGTGCCTCGCGGTGAATCGGATAGTATGTTTCTGCTACGATTTCACCAGCTTCGTCAACAGGCTCCCCAACGACGTTGATGATTCGCCCCAAGGTTGGCTTACCAACTGGAATCATAATCGGTTCGCCGGTGTCCATGACTGGCATCCCGCGGACAAGACCATCAGTCGAGTCCATCGCGATGCACCTAGCGGTTGACTCACCAATATGCTGGGCAATTTCCAACACCAGATTGAAAGGTTTGTCTGAAATCGAGGGGTTTGAAACCCTTAAAGCAGTCATAATTTCGGGCAGTTTTCCTGGTGGGAAACGCACGTCGACAACCGGTCCGATGACTTGTGTGATAACGCCTTCGGCTTGTTTCATCATTTATCCTCTCTATTTCAGGGCTTCGGCGCCTGACACGATTTCTAGCATTTCGTTTGTAATCATGGCTTGGCGCGCTTTGTTATATTGCATAGTAAGCTTTGTCAGCAGTTCCCCAGCATTTTCAGTGGCCGCTTCCATTGCTGTCATTCTGGCACCCATTTCGGCGGCCAGCGATTCCAAGACAGCAAAATACAGGCGCACGTTGATGTACAGGGGGAGCACGCTGTCAAGAACTAGTTCCATAGTTGGTTCAAACGCGAATTCAATGCCTTCCAGCTCCGGATTGGCACTTTCATCCGAGTCACGCTCCGGAATAATCGGCAAAAATCGCTCTACCACCACGTTTTGGGACATGGCGGATTTAAACTCGTTGTACACGATGTAGACGGCGTCCAGATTGCCATCCAAATATCTGGCCTTAATCTCGTCGCCAATCTTGCAAACTGACTCGAAAGATGGCGCTGAAAGCACCTCCATATACTCTTTGTCGATAGAGTAGGGTCGTCTTCTGAAGTAGTCGCGCCCCTTTCTGCCCAGCAGGGCTAAGGCAACCTGTTCATGCCCGTTTTCATTTTCCCTAAGGTATTTTTCAGCGCGTTTGTTGATGTTCGAGTTAAACGCCCCGCACATCCCACGATCAGAAGTGATAACAATCAAAAGCGCCTTTTTTTCTTCGCGCACTTCCAACAGACGGTGGGCGTCTTCGCCACTACGCTCGGAAACATCCCAGATCATCTTCCTTAGTCGCTTGGCGTAAGGCTTGGCCCTGGTCATGTTTTCCTGGGCTCGGCGCAGCTTTGCCGTAGCCACCAGTTTCATGGCCCTTGTGATCTTTTGAGTGTTTCGAACGCTGGTCAGCCTTCGTCTAATCTGCTTCAGCGTTGCCATGGTACCTCATCATTATCATTGGCTAAGCATTGGCCTAGCACACCAGCTATTGAGCCTTAAAGAATTGCTTAAACTCCTGAATCGCCTTAACCAGTTTTTCACGCAATTCATTACTGATTTCCTTGCGATCTCTAATCTCTGCCAGCATTTCTGGATGGCGTGACTCAAAATACTCCAGCAGTTGCTCTTCAAACTGACCAACTTGGGAGATTTCGATGTCCATTAAAAACCCTTCTGGGGCAGTACCGGCCAGAATGGAAAGGACCTGCTTTTCAACAGGCAGAGGCGAGTACTGAGGCTGCTTCAAAAGCTCGATCAGCCGAGCGCCCTTATCAAGCATTCGCCTAGTTACCCTGTCAAGGTCGGTTGCAAACTGTGCAAAGGCCGCCATTTCACGATATTGCGCCAGATCGATACGCAGCGTACCTGCAACCTTTTTCATCGCCTTAATCTGTGCGGAACCGCCGACTCGCGAGACTGAAATACCAACGTTGATGGCTGGTCGCACCCCCTGATAAAACAGGTCTGCCTCCAAATAGATCTGACCGTCAGTAATAGAAATAACGTTTGTCGGAATGTACGCCGAAACGTCGCCAGCCTGGGTTTCGATGATGGGCAGCGCCGTCAACGAGCCCCCACCCAAAGCATCGCTCATCTTTGCAGCACGCTCCAAAAGGCGGCTGTGCAGATAGAAGACGTCGCCTGGATAAGCCTCACGTCCTGGTGGACGTCGAAGCAGCAGCGACAGTTGTCTGTAGGCCACGGCGTGTTTTGACAAGTCGTCATAAACGATAAGGGCGTGCTGTCCGTTGTCACGGAAGTATTCGCCCATGGCGCAACCTGCAAATGGTGCCAGGTACTGCAATGGAGCCGTTTCCGACGCGGTGGCCGCGATAACGGTTGTGTACTCCATGGCTCCATGACGCCTCAATTTATCAACAACTTGCGCCACGGTCGATTGCTTTTGACCGATGGCGACATAGATGCAGTAAACCGGCTTGTCCGTCTTGTGGGTATCCTTTTGGTTGATAATCGTGTCGATTGCAACGGCGGTCTTTCCGGTTTGGCGGTCACCGATGATTAGCTCACGCTGACCACGTCCAACTGGGGTCATACCGTCAATCGCCTTGATGCCCGTTTGCAGCGGCTCTTTAACAGGTTGACGCATGACAATTCCAGGCGCCTTAATCTCGATTCTGCGATATTCAGCGGCCTCAATTGGTCCAAGTCCATCGACTGGCTGGCCCAAAGCGTCCAGTACTCGGCCTGCAACTGCTGGACCAACCGGTACTTCAGCAATACGACCAGTACGACGACACTCATCGCCTTCACGAATCTTGTTGACCTCGCCAAGAAGGGCAACACCGACGTTGGTCTCTTCCAGGTTCAAAACCAGGCCCTTGACTCCATGTGGAAAATCAAGCAATTCGCCTGCCATCGCTCCGGACAGGCCATAGACGCGGGCGATACCGTCTCCAACGGTGATTACCGTGCCCTTTTCCTTGATTTCAACCTGACGGCCGTAGTCGCGGATTTCCTGCTTTAGTATCTCAGTGACTTCTTCAACCCGTAGTTCCATATTTTCCTACCTGTTTTCCAGCAAACGATTACGCAAAGTTTCAAGATAGGACCTAGTGGTCAGATCAAAGACCCGGTCCCCAACCGTAACCCGCACCCCTGAAAGCAGTGTGGGATCTAGTTTTTTCGTGATTTGGAGGCGCCGATTGACGACAGCGCCGACAGCCTGGCTGATTTGCTCTGCTTGCATGTCCGAGATTGGACCGGCACTTTCAACAAGCGCCTGGGCGACACCCGCTCGCTCATCTTGCACCTTCTCGAAAGCAGCGATGATAATTGGCAGCCGGTCTAAACGCCGCCTTTGGGCCAAAAGTGCCAAAAATGAAATAGTTATCTGGTCCAGCATCATTTTTTTTGCGATAGTCTGTACCACCTTGCTTACGCTATCCAAGGGCACTGTTGGATTCGAGATTGCCTCACTCAACTCGGGGCTCTTTTCGATTTGTGCCTGAAACGCTTTCAGGTCCATCAGGCACTTTGCGGCCTTTCCAGCAGCGGCGGCAGTGTCCAGCAGCGCCGTAGCGTAACGTGTGCCTGCAACATCCTGCATTTCCTGGGGCCTCCTTAAGCTTCTTCTTGGCGAACCTCTTCCACTATCGTTTTCACCACGCCTGTACTGACTGGCACGTTTCCTTGGGCCTTGATGGTTGATTCCACTTGGGCGAAGGTCTGGTTGATAAGTTCGGTTGCCAACTCACTGCGAGCCATTTTCAGCGCTTGAGAGATTCTGAATTCCATGTCCTTGCGCACTTTTGCGGCCAAGACCTCTCCGTCTTTTGCCAGGGCTTCTCGTTCCAGCCGTCCCAATTCGGCGAATTCAGCCATTATTGCTTCGATTTCAGACGTCAGCGCCGCAATACGCTCTTCAGCCTGCTTCACCCTAGCTTCAGCGCTGGCGAAAGCCTCCTCGGCCGCAGTTATTTTTGCCTGAACCGCTTCGTTCTTGGCGGCCAAACTTTTCTTCACAATCGGCCTTAGGATTATGAAGGCGGGGATGGCCAAGATTAGAAAATCCACCAAATAGACCCAAAGGGTTTTGTCGGGGCCGTCACCTGAGGCCATAGCTGATATTGGAATGCAGGCCATTACTAAAGCAGAGATCCAAACACGTTTCATCACGCTTTTGCCTCCACTTTGTTAATTTGGGCCTCGATAACCTTGGCCAGCGCTGCAATAGCGGCCGGAGAAGCCTGTCTGAACTTTGCCTTTTGTTCGTCAAGCTCGGCTATGGCATTATCCAAGCGTTTTTGCATGGCCTCACGTTCCTTTGCCACTATGTCGTCGCGAATCTTGACGCCTTCTTGGGCCAAACTCTTCCTTAAAGCCATCGCCTCTTGCCTGGTTTTGGCCAGCCTTTGCGCTGTTTCGGCTTCAATATCCATGGCTTTTCTTAGCTGTTCCTTGCCGCGAGTCTCCAGGCCCACAGTCGCCGTGCTTCGCCTACGCAGCATGTCGGCATAAGGTAAAAAGAAGAATTGTCGTAATAAAATAAAGACGATAAGGAACAGACCCATCTGGATCAGATAAGTGGCGTCCAGATCGATCAGTCCGGCCTTCAATACCGTTATTCCTGCAACCTCGGTCATGCTCCCTCCGAAGGCTCCAAGGCGATCTTGATATACGGGAGTGTCGCTTGTGTCAACCTTTGTTTGGGGTGTTTTCGCCAAAAATGGTCCGTTATTTGACTTTTTTGTTGTGTAAAAATCATCTGTCACCCCAATAAGTTTGTGCCAGATTCCTTGAGAAGTTATGTCCTTAAATTGCCATTTCCATAACCAATAAACTTCAAGGTGGTCAGTTCTTTTACGCCCATTGGACCAAACGCGTGCAGTTTCGATGTCGAAATTCCAATTTCCGCGCCAAGCCCCAGTTGAAAACCATCGTTGAACCTGGTCGAGGCGTTAACCAACACTAAAGAAGAATCGACCAAATCAACGAAACGCGTCGCGTGCTCGTGGTTATTGGTCACTATGGATTCTGTGTGTTTGGAACTGTACTGGGCGATGTGATCGATGGCTTGGTCAATGTCGTCGACTATTTTAACGGCCAGGATTAAATCCAGATATTCTGCTTGCCAGTCTTCTTCCGTTGCTGGTGTGGCGGCAGGTAAGCCGGCTTGTTGCAGGATGTTGGCCGTTTTTGGGCAGACCCTGAATTCTACATTCGTCATTGCGGCGGTCAGTTGTGGTAATAATTCTTGGGCGACTTTTTCATGAATCAGCAGAGTTTCCAGGGCGTTACAAACGCCTGGACGTTGGGTTTTGGCGTTGACCACCAACTTGGTGGCCATTTGGAGGTCTGCAGACTCGTCTACAAACATGTGGCAGACACCCTTATCATGCTTTAAAACGGGCATTCTGGCTTGTTCGGATACTAGGCGAATCAACTGTTCTCCACCTCTGGGGATCATCACGTCGATGCAGGAGTCTAGGTGGCACATGGCCGTTATTGCGGCCCTGTCGGTCACAGGGATCAGTTGAACCGCATGTTTTGGTAGGCCGGCTTGTACAAGGGCATCTTGAAAAAGCTTTGCGAGCACTTGATTCGAATAAAAGGCCTCGCTGCCACCCCTTAAAATTATTGCATTACCAGACTTAATGGCCAGGGAGGCAGCTTCCACAGTGACGTTTGGTCTGGACTCAAAGATCATGCCGACAACGCCAAGTGGGATTCGCATTTTGCCAACTTTGAGACCATGTTCCAGGATTTTGAAATCCTCGATAGCGCCAATAGGGTCGGGTAGGGCGACTACTTGGTTAAGCCCTTCGATCAGGTCTTCGATAATCCGGTCGGTGAGGCGGAGTCGATCAACCTTTGGTGCCGACAGATTGTTCGCCATAGCTGCTGTAAGGTCTTTTTCGTTGGCTGCGGCAATCTCTGCGCGATTGGTCTGCAGTTTTTTTGCCATGATTAACAACGACTTATTCCTGGCAGCTCCTGAAATGCCTCGCATTGTTTTTGCGGCGTCATTGGCAAGTTTGCCCATGGATACAAGTAATTCTGCAAGGTTTGTATTAGATAAATCTGACATTTAATGTCCCCTTTTATCGGAGCGCACTGGCCGATTTTCCATTGATTGCCTGGCTGGTGCCAATCTCATCTACCAAAGCAAAATGATCTCGGTGGATTACCTCGTCCGAGTGGTGATAACCCAGACGGGCCTCAATCTCATTGGTTTTGCAACCCATGATTTTCTTGATTTCAGCATCATCATAGTTCACAAGTCCGACTCCTATGATGTTGCCATTTTTGTCCTTGCAATACACAGCGGCTCCGATGCCAAATGACCCGGACACCGACAGTATTCCAACTGGTAAAAGTGAGGTCCCCTTGTTTTTCAAAGCGTTGACAGCTCCATCATCGATGACGATTTCACCTTGCGCCTTGGGCAGATGGGCGAGCCAATGTTTCATGGCGCCAATGTGCTCTGAGGCAGGCGCGAAAAAGGTGCCAATCTCGTCGCCATTCATGGCCTTCAAAAGGGCCGCTTCGATACGTCCAGGTGCCAAAATCATTGGAATTCCAGCCAGATTCAGCCTCCTAGCCGCAATAAGCTTGCTTGCCATGCCGCCGGTGCCATCTTGATTAGCGGTACCGGCCAAGGCCAAGATGTCTGCGTCGACCTCTTTAACTGAATTAATAGGCCTAGCCTCAAGGTCGCTTTTGGGGTCCCCATCGTACAACGCTTCGACATCGCTCAAGAAAACTGCCAAGTCGGCACCTATCAGAACCGCGATCAAGGCCGCCAACTGGTCGTTATCACCAAATTTGATTTCATCGATTCTGACCGTATCGTTTTCGTTGATTACTGGGATACACCCCCAATCCAAAAGCGTCCTAAGCGTGTGCCTAGCGTTCAGGTAGCGATGCCGGTGGGCCAAATCATCGGCAGTCAAAAGTACTTGACCAGCGCTTAAACCATAAACACTCAGGCTGTCATCCCACGCACGCACCAAAACGGACTGACCAACAGATGCTGCCGCCTGCTTCTCGGGGATGCTTGAAGGTTTTTGGGCCAACCCCAAGCGCCCAGTTCCAGCCAAGATAGCCCCAGAAGAAACCACAATCACTTCCTTGCCTTGGCCTTTCAAAGTCGCAATCTGCATGGCCAGATGCGCAATTCGCTCGGGGTCAAGCCCATCTGGCCCCCTAAGCACAGCACTACCAATTTTAACGATAACTCGTTTAGCGTTTAGAACCGCGGTCTTTCGATCAAGAGGTTGTTCATCGTGTGTCATTGGCTGCAAATCCATACCGTCAAGAAAGGATGTCAGCCCCAGCAGGAGCCAACGCCGGGCGGTATAATAGCTCAAATTGGCGGGGACAGGGTCAGGGGCGGGTATGGGGGCAGGGACGGGGACAGGTGGGGGCTAGGTCAGGTGGAATTCATCTCTTTCGGGTGGTCACTGTTGAAAATGGACCACCGTTTGCAGTCCAGCAATGGTGCCTGCCAGCTTGGTGATGGCTTGGGCAGGGGCGCTGTCTGGGTTTGAAACCACGATTGGTCGACCTGCGTCTGCCTCTGGTGCTACCGCGGCATCCAATGGAACGGAGCCCAGAAATGCGAGCCCAAGCTCGTTTGTCTTTGCCTCGATATTCCCAGCACCAAAAATCGCGTGATGAGCTTTACAAGTTGGGCACACAAAACCCGACATGTTCTCGATTACACCCAAAATAGGCACCTTAGTAACCTCGAACATCTTGACCGCCCTTAAAACATCAGCAAAGGCCACATCCTGGGGAGTCGTTACCACAACCGCAGACGTCACAGGGAGCAAGTCAGCCAAAGAAATCTGAATATCACCAGTTCCAGGAGGCAGGTCCAGCACTAGGTAATCCAAATCGCCCCAATTGACCTCTTCCACAAACTGTGTCAAAGCCTTATGCAACAAAGGGCCACGCCAGATGATTGCGTCAGTATCCTTAAGCATCAGGCCAATCGACATGATTTTCAGCCCTTGCGCCTCGATAGGAATCATCATCTCCTTCCCATCAATCATGTCGACATCCGGCATTTGACCCTTGATACCCAGCATTATAGGGATGCTAGGCCCATAAAGGTCGGTATCCAACAGCCCAACCTTGGCGCCAGTTTTGGCCAACGCCAGAGCCAAGTTCACAGCCAGAGTCGATTTACCAACTCCACCCTTGCCAGAGGCAACAGCAATGACGTTTTTCACATTTGGAAGCCGACCTTCCTTACTCTTGCCCCTTACCTTGGCTCCCATCTCCACTTCAACCCCAGTAATCCCTTCAACTGCCATCGTTTTTGCCTCAATATCGCGTCGAATATGGTCCTTCAGAGGGCAAGCCGGCGTTGTCAGCTCGACCTTAATCTTGGCCACACCGTCAACGACCTCAACATCCTTGACCATCTTCAAAGTAACAATATCGCGGTGCAATTCCGGGTCAATGACCTGGTACAAAGCAAGCATCAAATCATCTTTAGTAGCCATCCAACATCTCCTACAAACGAATAAAATCAGCCCCTCAAGACCACTGACGAAGCTAGTTACTAACCCAAACCTAGTCAAGGCCCCCAGGCCCCAAATTCCACTACCTGTCCCTGATCCTGTTTCTGCTCCAGTCCCTGTCCCTGCCATTTAGTCTGTTTTGGCTCCTGATGTCCGTTCTTTTTTTGGCGTTTTATCTCTTCGTTACAGTTTTAAAACATGTCCGGGGGCATCCTTCCGGGCCCAAAATCTCCCGTAGCCACCCCGACTGTCTCTTAGTGACATCGTCCGGGCGAAATATACGATTGCTAACGTGTACGTTCATCCTTTTGGCCCGGAC
>DUVQ01000064.1 GCA_012840965.1 Oligoflexales bacterium
GACGCGAAGCGGCCCGTCCGGGCCAAAAGGATGAACGTACACGTTAGCAATCGTATATTTCGCCCGGACGATGTCACTAAGAGACAGTCGGGGTGGCTACGGGAGATTTTGGGTCCGGAAGGATGCCCCCGGACATGTTTTATAACTGTAACGAAGAGATAAAACGCCAAAAAGAACAAACGATCAGGAGCCAAAACATGCAAATTAGCAGGATCTGTAGTAGGGACAGGGACAGGGTCGGGGACAGGGGCAGGTGTGCTGAATTAGGGGGTTTTGGTAGGGGAAACTTGAACTTGATTGACTTTAGGGGTATTAATGCACCGCTTTTTGGAGGCAGCTATGGAAGATCGTGGCACTCATATTTTGGACGCTATCGGCAACACCCCGATGATTAAAATTCGTAATCTTTCCCAAGGAGAAATCCTGGCAAAGGCCGAGTTTTTAAACCCAGGTGGCTCAATCAAGGACAGGATAGCTGCCCACATAATCGGCCAAGCTGAAAAACGCGGTGACCTGCGCCCAGGGTCGGTGATCATCGAAGCTACCTCTGGAAACACCGGTATCGGCATGGTCCTGGTAGGCAGGCAGCGAGGCTATCGAGTCATCATCATAATGCCTGAAAACATGAGTGAAGAGCGCAAAAAGTTGATTAGGGCCCTTGGTGGTGAACTGGTGCTGACTCCTGCTGAGCGCAGCCTCGACGGATGCCTCGAAAAGCTTGAAGAACTTAAGGTCGAGTACGAAAAAGATGTGTTCGTGCCCAATCAGTTTGTAAACCCTGAAAATCCTGAGGCTCACTACCTGACCACTGGCCCAGAAATCTGGAAACAAGCCGGTGGACAAGTCGATGTCTTCGTTGCAGGCGTTGGAAGTGGCGGCACCTTGATGGGAATTGGTCGATACCTCAAGGAAAAGAATCCCAAACTATTGCTTGTTGCGGTTGAACCCAGGAATAACACGGCGCTACTTGGGCGTGAGCCAGGCCTTCACGTAATCCAGGGAATTGGTGACGGTTTTGTTCCACCGGTTGTAGACAAGAACCTCATCGACACAGTCATGACTGTAACTGACGAGGATGCAGTCGAAACTGCTAGGCATCTTGCCAAAAACTGTGGCCTTTTGGTTGGAACCTCCTCTGGAGCCAACGTTTGGTGCGCCTCCCACTTTGCAGATGGTAAACGCAGCGTGGTCACAGTTCTTCCTGATAGGGTAGAGCGTTACTTCAGCAGCGCCTTAATCTGACCCAAAAGCCGTCCATCATTGCTTCTCTTAGATATCAGCTATTGGGTGGTTCTTATAGCGGGTAATTATGTGTGAAAATTCGGGGTTAAGACAAAAATCAGGCGCCATAGTCCAAACGATAGGATGAACAGGAACCCCCGTCTAGCGCATGCACCCACATGAACATGTCGCCACCATTGTCGTAGCAGGTCGCGCCGCAGTTATCGTCACATCCAGCAACACTGATTTTTACTGTCCCTTGGTTGCCGCCAACAACGTGGACACATTTTCGTTCTGGAGGGACACCACTTGCTTGATTGCATTCGTAGTAAACGCAAATGCGATAGGTCTGGCCAAGTGGAACCTGTGACAACCTGACCCAAGGATCAATTGATGCCCCAGTAGCATCAGTAATGTGTACCTTGAACCAGTCTGGATCATTTGTCGGGTTAATATTTGCGTATAAACCGGTGGCATCACCATCGTGGTCGGTGATTCTTGGCAGTACCCTAGCTGTTGCCTTTTTATCGTTCTCTTCATACTGGTCGACGGTGCCTATGTTGCACGCCCCCCAAGTGCACTGACTGGTGCAGGTTCTGCGTCCACAGTTTCCACATGCCTCCACGTCTCCAGGGCCACATTCACCCTCAGATTTACAGGCGCTCCAAGCGCCCCACTGGCAACGGCTGGTACACGTTCTGGTGGCCACCCCACAGTTGCCACATTCCCTTGTCTCAACTTGGCCAGGCGTGCATACACCCTGGCTGGTGCAAGAGCCCCAAGCGCCCCATCCACAGGCGTCAGTGCAGGTCCTGGTCTGCACACCACATTTGCCACATGCTAATTCCTCGACGGCGCCAGGCCAGCAAGTTCCAGTGCCCAGACAAGAGCCTCGTTCGCCCCAGGTGCAGTCAGATTGGCATGTCACCTGTGCTAAACCACAGTTCAAGCAGGAATCTAGTTTCCATGCCCCTGGCACACATTCGCCTTGGCCTGTACATGGCGTCCAATCGCCCCATCCGCAAGCAAAAGTGCAAGTGCGCATGCGTTCCCCACACTTGCCACATGGTTCCACCTGCACTTCTCCCGGGGTGCAAACCCCTTGGTCTTCACATGCACTCCATTCTGTCCAGTTGCACGTATCCGAGCAAGTCCTTGTTTCCCTGCCACAATTGCCACATGCCCTGTCTTCAGCGCTTCCCAGGACGCACTGGCCTTGGCCTGAACAGGCAGTCCAATCACTCCATTTACATTGCGCAGTACAGTGTTTAGAACGTTCGCCACAAAGCCCGCAATCCTCGGTCACCACAGAACCTGCATCGCATTCACCTTGGTCTTGGCACTCTTCCCAAGCATTCCATCTGCATGTGTCCGAGCAGGTTCGAGATCGATGGCCGCAAAAGCCACACACTCCGTCTTGGGTAATGCCAGGCAGACACTCGCCCTCACCTGAACAAGCCGACCAAGCTGACCATCTGCAAGATTCCGAACATGAGCGCGTGCGTTTTCCGCAGTTTCCGCAGCTTTCTTCTTCGTTACTGCCTGCCTCGCACTGATTGTTGTATTCACAGGCCATCTCGTTGCTTGGCAGACACACGAACATTACATCCTGTCCACCAATGTTGGCCGCTTTACAAGACCAATTGGCAGGGCAATCAGCAACGCACACGTTTGTGCATATGTAACCAATCTCACTTGGCACACACAGCCCAGAGTGGCAATCATCATTTTCCGCACACTGGCTGCCGAATTCTCCAGGCTCTGGAACCTCAAATTTATAAGAATCAGCCTTGTTTACGTCTTCTTGCCCAGTATCTGCATCGTCCACGCCATCTGAGGCCTCATCCAAGGCGTCCTCTCCTTCATCTTCGATGACATCTTCAGCCGTTCTATCCGCTTCTTCATAGTTGACATCAAGCGGCCGATCCTCAGAAGGTTGGCGCTCTTCGTCTTGTTTAGTTTGTTCATTTTCTCTGTTGTTTGGTTCAGTGATGTCCGGTGCAAGCTGGACTTCGTCAACCGATTGGTTTGGTTGATTCGATTCCAAAGGTCGATCTGGCTCTTCAATGCCGTCACATCCAACCAACAACAATCCCATACACAACAAAGCTACCGCTGAAAGTTTCATAGTTCCTCCACCTGTCTTGAATGGGGCAGCCTGTCTGCCCGCTTTTTACACATCGATCCAACTGGCCTTTTAGTTTCATCAATGAACCGGTGATTTTGAGATAATTTTGGGATTGACTTGCAACGCCCTAAACTGGTAGGGTTTTTTAGCGCTGGCGGCTCAGCATCAAAGCGGCTTGCTTTGGGTTTTACACCTTACTTCGAGGGTGAATAATGCGAAGATTCTTACTGTTTGCTAGTTCGATTTTGTTGGTGGGGTGCTCAGGCAAAGGGACTGACCAGCAAGATCTCGACAACCTGCCTTTTGTTTTTCCAGACTCCCAAGAGCGGCCGGTGGACGCAACTGCTGACTCTGGTGGTAAAACTGACGTACGCGACGATGGCTTTATCGACAACGATCCTGCCGAAGTTGATGTGGATGTCCCACCAGATGACCCTGGAGGCGACACAGACCTGCCTCCTGAGGAGCTGCCCCCCACAGACCTGCCCCCTGAGGTTGAAGACGAAGTTACCTCGGACGACGGCACAGATGAAGTTGGGGAGCTTTGTGGTGGGCAAGTGTGTGGTGCAGGACATTTCTGCATGGAGGATGTCTGTGAGCCATGTATCTATTCCGAGGCTTGTGGGGCAGAGTGTGTAGTCTGCACAGAGCCCACCGGCCTTTGCTATAACGGCAGGTGTGTCAATTGCAGGGTTAGTTCGGACTGTGGCCCTGGCA
>DUVQ01000065.1 GCA_012840965.1 Oligoflexales bacterium
CGGTACGTGCGTCGCTGCGAGAAGACCAGGAAGACCTGGCAGCTTTTTCGCAGCGTCTGGCCGAACCGGTGATCACATACGAAGAACTTCTAAATGGGCTGAAGGCTGATGGGAAAATATAGCCTTGTGTTCAGCAAGTCAGTTCGCAAGGACCTCAGGGCTCTGCCGTCTGGCGATGTGGTGCGCATCCTCAAGGCATTTGACTGGTTATCGTACAACCCGCGAGGTCCCGGTTGTACGAAGCTATGCGAACAAGAACGTTACCGCTACAGAGTTGGGACGTACCGGATTCTTTATGAAATCCAGGACGATCTCCTACTGATCACAGTGGTCAAGGTCGCCCACCGCCGCGAAGCGTATAGATGAACCTGGTCTTGCGAACGGCCGGTGCGGCTTTGTTTAGGCTGGGCTGGGTCGTTGCCACCACCTCCTTCTTGTCACCTGAACAAGTGTTCAGTATAATCGCCTTTGGTGTTTTTTCGAGGCTGAAGTGCCTGGGCGTGAGGCTGTTGCAAAGGCTTTGAGTCGGATGCCTGCTGGGTTGGTGCAATGGGGTGCGATCCCTGTTGAGGTGCCTAGGCTTTCTACTGGTATGGCTGGCCTGGATCGGGCTTTGAATGGTGGGTGGCCTGTTGGACGGCTGTGTTCCCTGTTGGGACAAGGGCGGACCTCGATTGTGGGGGCTGGGGTGGCCGAAGTGACGGCTACTGGAGGGCTGGTTGGGTGGATAGATGGTGATGGTTCGCTTGATGTTAAAGCATTGGACCAGGCTGGGGCGGATTTGTCGCGAGTTTTGTGGGTGCGAGGGCCGTTAACTTGGCCAAATATGATGGCGGCCGCCGAGGCTGTGACCCAGACAGATGGCTTTGAAATGGTGATAGTTCGCCCCCCAAATTCGTTTGGCAGGGACCAAAGCTGGTGGTTTCGTCTAGCCCGCGAGGCGGAAAAGGCCAGAACCACGGTTGTGGCCTTGGATAATACCCCCCATGCATCGGTCAAGGTGCAGATCGGCTCTGCCAATGCCCTGTGGGAGGGAATAGCAGGGCCAGGTCAGCTGCTGACAGGGGCCAAGGTGGAGCTTGGTGGGCAGGAGCTTGATGTGTGGGCGTTTGAGGCGCTGGCCTTTGGGGGGGCAGGGACAGGAGGCAGGGCAGGGACAGGGACAGGGGCAGGGACAGGGGGCAGGGGCAGGGCAGGGGCGGGATAATTCGCGGTTAAAGGGAAGACCATGGACACAACGACCAAGTACGCTTGTGCTTTAATTCCTGGCTTGCCTTTGCAGGCCCTGCGTCGGGTGCAGCCCGAAGTGGGTGATTGTCCCTTGGCCATTGTGCACGGCCATGGCTCTAAGGCCTTGATTGTTAATGCTTCTAGGGCCGCTTTGCAGGCTGGGATCTTTCTTGGCATGAGCCCCGTTCAAGCCAAATCCATCGCACCCGCCGTGATTTTGCGCTCAGTCTCTGAAAGGGTGATCGATTCCGCCAGACAGGCCTTGATTGACGTCGCCTTTTCCTTTTCCCCCAACGTTATGCCCCTTGGCGGCGACTCTGTCGTCTTGGACATGACAGGCCTTTTTAGCATGTATCCATCACCACACTCCTTTGCCGCAGCCATCGAAGCCACCATCACCAAGGCCGGTTTGATGGCCAGGATTGGGATTGCCAACGGCCCCAGACTGGCCAGAGTCGCGGCCAAAGCTGGACTTGGGGTGATCAGCGGGCAAGAGGCCACCGCCATTGCAAACCTGCCTGTCAGTGCCTTGGAACCCTCAGAAAAGCTGCTTCAGACCCTGATTTCGTTAGGCATTACAAGCGTTGGCCAACTGGCATCCCTTGGCAGTGGCATCGGCGACAGGCTCGGCCTTGAGGCGGTAAACCTGCAGATTTTGGCCCGAGGCAAAGATGTCTTGGTCCTGGACCCAATCGCGCCCAACAAGACCTTCCAGGAAGCGGTCGACCTGGAATGGACCATTGATCGCATCGAACAACTGTCGTTTCTGATGTCAGCCTCCATCGAAAGGCTTGTGCTGCGCCTTGACTCCCACAACCTCGTGCCCTCGATCCTGATTGTGTCCCTGAATCTGGAGCCGGTTGGAGAGCACATCGTCTCGGCACATCCCGCGGCTCCAACTGCCGATATTCGTTCACTTTCAAACCTGGTAAGGCGAGCCATTGAAAAGGACCCTCCACCGGCGCCAGTCTTGGGATTTTCCCTTCAAGCCGAAGGTGCGCCAGCCATCCCAGTTCAAGGCGACCTGTTTGGCGTGCCAATGCCCAATCCAAGGGAACTGGGTGCGCTGCTTGGGCGACTTGGGGTGCTGGCAGGCGCGGATTCTGTTGGAGCGCCTGACGATGATGGGGCGATTGTCCCTTTTGCCCCTCGCAGGTTGCCACAAAGTCGCCCAAGTCTTGGTCAGCGCCCAATGATTCTGGCTGCAAGGCGCCTTGCAGAGCTGCCAAAAGTCCAAGTCTCGCTAAAACAGGATGGCAGGCCCTCCTACGTTTATGGTGGGGGCCTTTCAGGACCAATCAACAGGGCGGCAGGACCCTGGGGCGTTGAAAAAGGATGGTGGACAGAGCAACCGGTCAAAGGCGCCAATTGGGACGTGGAAGTCGCTCAACATGGGGTCTATCGCTTATGGCACGATTTCATTAGCGATCAGTGGTTTATCGAAAGTGTTTGGGATTAAAGGGAAAAATAATGAAAAAATCGCCACCACACAAGCCTTGTCCCCCAACCCTTTGACATCAGACAGGCGGCGATTTTGGGTTGAACTAACGGAATCAAAAACATGGCATACACAATTCCCAACTACACAGAACTGCGGGCGGCGAGCGCCTTCAGCTTCCTAGACGGAGCATCACATCCTGAAGAATTGGCCGATCGTGCGGCAGAGCTTGGCCAAACTGCCATGGCCTTGTCAGACCAAAATGGCGTCTATGCGATTCCAAGGTTTGTAAAGGCCGCTAAAACCGCTGGGATCCGCCCGATTATTGGGGCAAAAGTCTTCCTGGATCTCGGCCCTGCAGTTCCTGGCAAACCCACCATGGCCTTTTTGTGCAAGAACGCAGCCGGTTGGGGAAACCTGTGTGAACTGCTGACTCTGGCCCATGCTGGCCACAAAAAAGGCGAGGCAGTAATCACCCTGGACGCCTTGGATCGCTATGCAGATGGCCTAGTTGTCCTAGCAGGTGGCCTTGATGGCCCAATCCTTAGCGCCGCAAAAGCCCGGGGCCCCCGAGCCGCCCATCAAATCCTGGATCGCATCGTAGGCACCTTCGGCCCCACCTCCACCTACCTGGACCTGCAGCGCCATGGCATCCCTTTACAGGAGCACGGCAACCGCCTCCTGACGGACCTGGCCAACAACCTGAAGATTAAATGCATCGCATCCAACGATGTCCGGTATGCCTTGCCTGAACAAGCGGAAATCTTGGATGTTTTTACCGCCCTTCGCCACAAAACCACCCTGGATCAGGCAAAACACATACTGCCCCAGTCTCATCGCTTGGCGATGGCTTCCTGCGCCCAGATGAACCAGCTTTTTTGCGACCGTCCAGACGTACTCAGGGCAACCGCCGATTTGGCCGCCAGCCTGGATTTTTCCCTTGATGACACTGGATATCGATTCCCACGATTTTCGGCCACTGGCTCCTTTGACGAGGAGGCCGATTTGCTGCGGGCGAGGGTGGCACAAGGCATGATAAATCGCTACGGTTCGCCATCTACAAGGGCCAAACGCCAGGCAGAGCATGAGCTCAGCCTTATTAGCGAACTGAAATTGGCCGGCTATTTTTTGCTGGTCGACGACATCGTCCATTTCTGCCGCATAAACGACATTTTGGCCCAAGGGCGAGGCTCCGCAGCCAACTCCATCGTCTGCTATGCCCTTGGAATCACAGCCATTGATCCAATCGCGTACGACCTGCTGTTTGAGCGCTTCCTCTCGAAGGAACGCGGCGAATGGCCTGACATCGACCTGGACCTTCCCTCAGGTGATAATCGTGAAAAGGTGATCCAGTATGTTTATGAACGGTATGGGGCCAGCTCGGTCGGGATGACTGCCTCGGTGATTACCTATCAAGGCCGCTTGGCGTCCAGAGAGATCGGCAAGGTTATGGGTCTGGATCTGCAGCGCTTGGACAGGCTTGGGCGTTTGATTGGCCATTTTGAGTTTCGAGACGCTGGCGATGGTTTCGAGCAGCGAGTCGCAGAGGCCGGGTTTGATCTGAACGATTCCAGGGTGCAAAGCTTCATGCAGATCTGGAACAGCGTTTTGCACCTGCCGCGCCACCTCGCCCAGCATAATGGGGGTATGGTCATCAGTGAAGGGCGCTTGGACAGGACGGTTCCCCTGGAGCCAGCTAGGATGGAAAACCGCATGGTCATCCAGTGGGACAAGGACGACTTGGCCGACCTGCGGATTATCAAGGTCGACCTGCTGGGCCTGGGTATGCTGAACGCGATTCATCAAACCTTGGAATTAGTTAAGAAACATCATGGCGTTGAAATTGATCTGGGGCGTTTGCCCCCAGATGATAAGGACGTTTATGCCATGCTGCAACGAGCGGATACTATTGGTGTTTTCCAGATTGAGTCCAGGGCCCAGATGGCCACTTTGCCCAGGATGAAGCCGACTCGTTTTTATGACCTTGTTGTGGAGGTGGCGCTGATACGACCTGGCCCAATAGTTGGCAAGATGGTTCATCCTTACCTGGCTAGGCGCACTGGCCGCGAGCCCGTGGTCTATGATGATCCGCTCTTGGAGCCAATCCTGAAGCGCACCCTGGGGGTGCCTTTGTTCCAAGAGCAGCTGATGAAAATGGCCATGGCCGTGGCTGGATTTACAGGTGGCCAAGCCGAGGAACTGCGCAGGGCAATGGGCTCCAAAAGGTCTAGGGCCAGGATGAAGGCTTTGACCCAACAGCTGATTCAAGGCATGGAAGAACGTGGGATAGGGCAGGGCGCCAGGGACAGAATCGTGCAATCCATTGAATCATTTGCCCTTTATGGATTTCCTGAAAGCCATGCCGCCTCTTTTGCCTTGATTGCTTATGCCTCGGCGTGGCTTAAGTTTCACTATCCAGGCGCCTTTTATGCCGCCTTGCTGAATTCATGGCCCATGGGTTTTTACCACCCTTCGACGCTGACCCAGGATGCCACCAGACACGGCGTGTCCATCAAGGGCGTCGATGTAAATCACTCCCTTTGGGATTGTTCCTTGGAAGACGAGGGCCAGTCGATCAGGATTGGGTTGAAGTACGTTAAAGGCCTGTCCAAGCGTACCGGCGACGCTATTGTTGCCACCCAAGGCCTCGCCCCCTTTACCAGCGTCACTGAATTGGGCCGCAAAACAGGCGCTTCTTCCACTGAACTGTACGCCCTTGCAAAGGTTGGGGCGCTAGGTCCATCCAGGCGTGAGGCCATGTGGCAGGCCTTGGCCTTGCGCGCCGACTCTGGGCTTTTGGCTGGTGCGATCTCGAATGCCCACGAGCCGGCCTTGCCAGCGATGAATGCCGCGACCAAGCTTTTGGCCGACTACGAGGGCGTGGGGCTGACCACTGGAAAGCATCCAATGGTCTTCTTGCGCAGCAAACTAAGTGGCGTTGTGGCTGCCAGCGATATTGCCAAGTACAAAGATGGCCAAAGGATCTGGGTCGCAGGCATGGTAATAGTTCGTCAAAGGCCAAGGACCGCTAAAGGATTCGTGTTTTTGACCTTGGAAGATGAGACTGGGCTGGCAAATCTGGTCATAAAACCTGACATGTTCCAGGCAAACAGGGCACTGCTGTCAACCGCCAATTTCCTGCTTGTAGACGGGCAAGTTCAAAATCGCGAAGGCGTGGTCAACGTTTCTGCCATTGCCTGCTTTGCACTTGCCGCCCCTGTCCGACACGATGGGCGCAATTTTCACTGAGCCTTAAATTTCTACCGCCCCACAAATCCCCTCACGGTCCCCTCAAATTTCTACCGCCCCGCGCCTCAAAATGAACGACCTGACATGACATTGCCTCTGCTTATCTGTAACATTGTGCCGTTGTGCATGACCGAGGGGGTGGCGGTGATTCGGTTTCTTGTAGTCCTTTTAACTGCAACCGTTTTGGGTTGTGGCTCTTCAGGTGATCAAAACGACCCAGACGCACAGGCTCAGCGTGACACGGTCGATGCCACTTCTGATCTGCCAGATTTAAACTCCAACGACCAAGATACTACTGGCGAGCGCGACTTTACGCCCCAAGATTTAGACTCCTCACAGGACGACACCAAGCCAGAAATCATCTGCAACTGCAAAAATAACGACGACTGTGCAACCGCCTTTGCCGACCTTGACCAATGTGAAAGGGCGATATGCAACCCTAACTCATGCTCCTGTGAGCGAGCCCCCAAGCTAGACAACTTTCCATGCGATGACGGCGATGCCTGTACCTTTGGTGACAAATGCATTGATGGGGCCTGCAAACCAGGTGAAAACCAGTGCGAATGTACCACCAATGATGACTGCGCTGGGCTTGAGGACGGAAACCTTTGTAATGGCACACTAATTTGCGATTCATCCGTTATTCCAACGGTTTGCGTTGTCGACCCAGCCACCATCATCGATTGTGGTCAAAACCTGCCAGGGGCCTGCATGGGCTTCGTGTGCGACCCACAAACAGGCGAATGCGTTCCAGACCAACCAATCAACGAAGGCCTTGAATGCGACGATTTAGATGCCTGCACCGAAAACGACACGTGTGTAAATGGTGAATGCGTTGCTGAAGAAGTGGATTGCGATGACGGCCTAGTTTGCACAACTGATGAATGCAACCCCGAAATAGGCTGCGTTTACACCTACAACGAAGAGCCTTGTGACGACGGAAATCCCAATACTATCGGGGATAAATGCAAAGATGGTGTTTGCGTTCCAGGCGAAGAACTCCCCCCTTCAGACTAGTCCCAACCGCTGCTCGCAGCCAGGCCAAGCCCCCCAACCTCTGAGTGCGCTTTTGACCACCAGCATTGCATCCTTGCTTGTAATATCAGCCCCCATCAATAGAATGACCCGCATGTGCCCTAGAGGTTGTTCTATGGGCGGCTGGATTTTCGGGTTGTAGTTTCTAGGCGTCTGCAAAGAAGCTGCTGACTAAATGGAGGTCATTGTTGTGTCACGCTTTTTTGGTTTTGGTCTCTTACTAACTGCCGTGCTTTTCATAGGATGCGGGGGTGGATCGGACGTTTTACCTGGCGACGATGTTCCCACTGGTGACGCGGTGCAGCCAGCTGAGGAATGTGAGCCTCCGTGTGCAAATGGCGGCACCTGTACTGGTCCCAACACTTGCACCTGCGCAAGTGGTTGGACTGGGTCCTCCTGCGAGGACTTTGTCTGCGATCCTCAATGTGCAAACGGCGGCACCTGCACTGGTCCCAACACTTGCACTTGCGCTGGTGCCTGGACCGGCCCCACTTGTGCCGAGTCCATGTGTGAACAGCCTTGTGGAGACCACGCCACCTGTGTCGATATCAACACTTGCCAATGCGATGATGGTTGGACGGGGGATTATTGCGATGACCCCATTTGCGATTCTGTGTGTGCAAATGGTGGCACCTGTACTGAAGACCACACATGCGCATGTACTGCTGGTTGGACCGGCCCCTCTTGTGAGGAGTCCTTGTGTGAGCAATCTTGTGAACCGCATGGTACATGCATTGGTATCGATACTTGCGAATGTGATTCTGGTTGGAGTGGGAGTCGGTGCGATGTCCCCAGCTGCAATTATGTGTGTGAAAATGGTGGCACCTGTACCGAAGACCACACATGCGCATGTGCTGCTGGTTGGACCGGCCCCTCTTGCGAGGAGTCTTTGTGTGAGCAATCTTGTGAACCGAATGGCACCTGCATTGGTATCAATACTTGCGAATGCAATGATGGTTGGACTGGGGCCTATTGCGAAGACTTTATCTGCGATCCTGCATGTCAAAACGGCGGCACCTGTATAGGTCCCAACACTTGCAAGTGTCCCGATGGTTGGGGCGGCCCCAAGTGTGAGGAGGAAAGGATTTAACCTGCTCCCCTTGAGTGAGGTAGCCTGATGAACAGAAGGAAGTGAGTTGGCTACAAATTGTAGTCAACTGAAGATGCGCTCGTCTGACAACAAGATGTATCTGACGGATGTGGCCAATACACAGCAACTTTTCCGTTTGGTTCAATCCATTCCTTCTCCAAAAGCAGAACCTTTCAAGTTATGGCTGGCAGAAGTAGCCAAGCAACGTATTGACCAGTTGCAAGACCCGGAGCTTTCAATAGACAGAGAAGTATGTGTCCAGCAACTGAACTTGTTTCGCTGCTGACGTCAATGAGGTGGTGATTTTGGGTTAAAATCCACCCTAGTGAACCGGTCGTTACCTTCGTTGTATAGGAATCGATAGGCGGCGTAGGATTCAAACACCTTTCTGGCGTAGTTTCTGGTTTCTTGCGCCCCGATGGTCTCTACAAATTCATCTAGGGGTAGGCCTGGATTGTTCTTCAGATGCTTGCCAATCGCCCCACCACCAGCGTTGTAGCCCGGGATCGCCAAAATGGGCAGCTTGAATCGTGCTAACAATACGGCCAGATACTGAGACCCAAGTCGGACGTTAACCTCTGGCGTGCGTAAAGTCTGGGGCGTCGCCGTCAGTTTCAGGCGCTTTGCCATGGATTCGGCAGTTGGCATTATCAACTGCATCAAACCAATCGCATTGGCGCGCGATTCAATGCCAGTCACAAATGCGCTTTCCTGCCGCATCACACCGTAGATCAAGGCCTCCTCAATCTCGGCCTCTTTGGCGGCTGCCTGAACAACAGGGTAGTGCGGCCTTGGGTAAGACAGTTTGTAATACCCCAAGCTATCCGAGTTTGGCCAGTATGGCTGCCCCTCATGGATCAAATTCATTGCCGCCCTGTGAGACTTGGTGTAGCTGCCGCTAAGGTTAAGAATCCACGTCGAAAGCCACATGCTGTCAACAGAATCGCCCGTGCTCGTGCCAAGCTCGTTTTCTGCAAGATGCGGCAATCCAGCCTTGCACAGCCACAAGGCCCTGCCCATGGCCCCCTGGTCCAATTGGGTGACATCTGCGACAGTCAAAAACTGTTGCCCACGCGGTTGGTTCTTCAACAGGCCATCTAAAACAGCGTTAACCTTACCGCCCCGACGCATGTCAGCAAGTCGACTCAAAGCCAACCAAGCGTGGTACTTCAGCGGAAACGTCAAAACGGTCTGTTCATAAACCTTTTTGGCCTCTTTTTCGCGCTTCAGCTTTTGCAGCGTGCGCCCCTCCCAGTATGCAAAACGCGAACGATAGTCGATGTTTTGGGCGAAATGGGCGCCATCCTTCAAAGCCTGAAGCGCCACCTTGAATTCCTTGCCCCGATAAGCAGACCACGCCAGCAACCAGCGTGATTCATCTGCCATATCTCCGTCTGGCCATCGCTTAAGCGAATCATCCAAAATCTCCATAGCTAGCTTGGTTTTCCCACCGCCCAGCGCCGTTCTGGCTCGCATCAAGGCCACATCGTCGTTAAACGTCGCGTCTGGATGGTCAGTTTTCAGGGTTATGGCCAGAGCCTCGCCCTTGTCGTTGAAACCACCCCTGTAAGCGCTGCGAACAGCAAGAAACAAGGCGCGGTCCCTGTTTACCCACTGTGAGCAGCCCTGAATCAGAGGATCAAAGTCCTCAAGCGCAAGCTTATGTTTTCTAAGCTTTTGTCGCGCCAACCCGCGGATTAAAAGCGCCTTACATCGAACATCTGGCGACTTTGAATCCACAAGCGCACCGGCCGCCTTTTCAGCATCTACGTTCATATGAGCATCAAGCAGCGCCTGAGCTTGCTCAAGCAGGTCAGCCGCCGTTTCCTGTTGTGCTTCCGCCCCAAATCCAAGCGCATCTAAAGCAGCTTTGTAAGCCTTGCGCCCCGCGCTAGCCGTTCGGTAGTAGGCCTTTTTAAGCAAAGACATGGCATCAGACGATTGCCCACTGGACTTCATCGCAGCAGCCCGCTTGCTGATGGTCTCGGCGTCCGTACGACCAGACCTCTCCCAGGCCAGCGCCGCCTGGCTGTCTTTTCCAAGTGCAAGATACACATCGCCAAGATGGTACTGCGCCCACCTGTAAAGCGGTGACCCCGTGCCAATAGCAGCCAAATCCGCCTCGGCATCCTGCAAACGCCCAAGTGCAAACATCGACTGGCCTCTTAAGTACCGCACCCAATGCGCCATCAAAGGAACTTCAGACTCAAGCCCCATCAAAGCGGCTACAGTCCCCAGATGATCCGACGATTTGAAACAGGCATAACCCAATAGAAACCGGCGGTAAGCATTTTCTGGCGCCTTGGAAACCGTGAAAACCGCGTCGCGCACTGCCTCCCAGTTTTTTGCCTCTAGGGCCGCCGGCAGTAGCTTTGCCTCTGCCTCAGTCCAGTCAGGACTAACGTCATCAATTGTCAGCATTTTACAGTCTCCTGGACTGGCCAAAATCAATGAGACGCAGACACAACCTGCCAAAAACAGGGATGTATTTTTCATCTTTATAACCCCATAACCCCATAACCCAAAAAGCTAATGTGGAATTTAGTTTTTATTCCAACCCTGAAATCTGGGCCTTCCTGGTCAGTTTACGAATTGCCTGGGCATAATCAACCAACGAGATGACAGTAATCACCCCAACAATCCAGGAAAGAACTTCCGCCACAGTCTCAAGGGGAAAGGAAGGAACATAATAGGTTAGCAGGATGGCGCCAACCAGACCGCTGGCCAAGACGGCCTGCGACAAGGCCTTTGCCTTGCCGGATATTCTGGCGGCAACTACAACCCCATTTTTTGCGGCAAGTGTCCGCAAGGTCGCCACAACCGCTTCCCTGTAATAGACGACAACCAAAAGCCAAAGCGGCACCAAGCCAACCCACATCAGGCCAAGCAAAACTCCAATGTGAGACATCGTATCCGCTAATGGGTCAAGCAACTTCCCAAGGTCGGTAACTGCTTTGCTACGTCTGGCAATTTCGCCATCAACGGCATCGCTTATTTCTTGTAGCACCAGCAAACCAAAGGTCCATGCCAACATGACGGGATTCAGCTGACCCAGCATCGCGTCAATCGGGGCACCGTAGCCGGATTCTCGTACGGAAAGATAAAACAGAACTATCACTAGCGGGCTAAATACCAGCCTTCCGATAGTAATCAATGTTGGCAAATTTGGTCTTCGATGCCTCATCGGCCAGATGATAGTGCAAATTGATTGAAAATGACAAAAAATGACGAGAACCTTTTTGTATTTTTCAAATAGTTTCGGACTGGCCCGGCCCCTTTATTTAAATTTTTAGACTCTTTCACTAGAATTGCGCCGTGTCTTGAGAGTCATTTGACTTTCATGGTTTGCTTGATTCGTAATTTCCTGGCCATTTTTCAAAGTACCTGCGGAAGATGGCGATTTTATGGAGGTATCCGTGCTGTCGCGCTTTTTTGGTTCTGGCCCTTTAATAGTGGCGGCTTTTTTGATTGGTTGCAGTGGTGGAGCAGATCTGCCAACTGGTGACGAGGGGCCTGCTGCAGACGTTCCCGTCGGTGACGAAGGAACGACGGAAGACAGCTCAGACGACACATCACCTGACATCACCCCGGACAAGTATTCAAGCATTGCTCCAAGTTACAAAGATTTATCGCCCGATGAATATATGGACATCCTGGGCGCAAAAGTTGTGGATGAAGGCATTAACTTTGCGGTTTACTCGGAAAATGCCACGAGAATCGAAGTCTTGCTTTTCAACGACCCTGAAGCGGACCTCCCCAAAGCTAGAATTCCCCTTACAAAGTCCTCCTCGAATGTGTGGACCGTCTACGTCGCCGGCCTGGGCGTGGGCCAACATTATGGCTATGTCGCTTGGGGGCCAAACTGGCCTTACCAAGAGGACTTTTCCCCAGGATCAGACATCGGTTACATAACGGACTGCGATGATGCCGGAAACCGTTTTAACCCAAACAAATTGCTGATTGACCCCTACACCAGGCGCATTCATCGCGATTTTGACTGGACCAAAGGCAACGCTGGCAGTGGCAACAAGCGAAATGTCTCGTCATGGGGAGCTGCCGCCAAGAGCGTGGTCATAACCAGCGATTATGTTTGGAGTGATGCAGAGACAGCCTGGCGCGAAAACCGCATGAAGGGCGATGCATTTGAAGGCCACAGCCAAAGCGATTTAATCATTTACGAAGTCCACCCCAAGGGTTTTACCAAAGGGGCCGGCTCTGACGTCAGTGTTCCTGGCACCTTTAAGGGCGTTGGCGAAAAGGCAAAGTACTTGAAAGAACTGGGGATTACTGCGGTGCAGCTTATGCCAGTCATGGAAAAGCCCGAAAATGGCACATATTGGGGTTACAACACACTGGCGTTTTTTGCCCCAGAACAGCAGTATGCCGACCCCAACAACAAGGAACTAAACGGCGTTATGGACGAGTTCAAGGCCATGGTCGAAGCTTTGCACGCTGAAGGCATCGAGGTTATTTTGGATGTGGTCTATAACCACACAGGCGAAGGCGGTTTTTGGGGAAGCAAGTTAGCGAGATTTAACAACAGCTTTTCCTATGCATGGGATGATGGGTTTGACGACCTCTCTTTAACCTTGATCTTCAGTTTCCGCGGCCTAGACAACGCCGCCTATTACGAACTTGGAAGCCAGGAAAAGCCGGAGCTGGGCAAATGCGCCTACTACGATGATACTGGGGTGGGAAATCAAGTGCGAACCAATCACATTCCCTTTCGCCGCTTGATCATCGACAACTTGCGGTTCTGGGTCGAGGAGATGCACGTAGATGGCTTTAGCTTCGATCTGGCGGCAGTTCTTGGGGTAAAAGACTTGGAGCCTGCCACTTTCGACCCTGCTAGTAGTGTGCTGCAAGACATCATCGACGATCCCATCCTGCAAAAGCACAATACACGAATCATTGCGGAGCCTTGGCGCATAGGGCAGGCTCAACTTGGTGGCTTTCCAGCATCAAGCCAGAAAGAAAACTTTGGCTGGTTTGAGTTAAATTCGGACTTTCGCGACACATGGCGCAGACTCATCAACTTTGATAACCAATCACTGACCAGCGTAAACGTTAAATCCGCCCTTACTGGCAGCGAAGATTTGTTCAATCCCAACGGGCGCAAACCTTATCATTCCGTAAACTTTGTTACTGGCCATGATGGTTTTACGCTCTTTGACCTTGTCAGTTACAACGAAAAACACAATGGGGGCGGTCCCCTTAATCCCATATGTCTGAGCTATCCAACTTCACCATTTTGCGACCTCGCTGCCGGTGAAGACAACAATGATTCGCGCAATTGGTGCGATTCCAACGAGGTAGATTACCAACGTTGCTATGCCGTAAAGCGCCAGATGATTCGCAACTTCTTTGTCGCCACGCTCTTTTCACAAGGAACTCCCATGATTTTGGGTGGCGACGAGTGGATGCGCACTCAATACGGCAATAACTACGCTTATTTGGATGCCGCCGATAATGAATTCAACTGGTTTAGTTGGAGCAACTGGAAGCCTGACCAGGAGCGTCAGCGCATGTTCGACTTTGTGAAAAACGCCATTGCACTGCGCAAATCCTTGGCCCCACGATTTTCGCCCGACGGCTACGAGGAGGTAGAATTTTTACATCCTGATGGCGGGGCCCCCGATTGGCACAGCCGCTCTGTCATGATGCATTGGCCGCAAAATGGCGACCTTCCCGCTGTGGTAAGCCTTATCAACATGGACATAGCAAATGAAGTAACGTTTAAGCTCCCAGAGGTTGCAGATGGTTGGCAAGTGGCAGTTGACACGCAACTTTATTACGACTGGTCGGATTACATCGGTGATAAAGACAACAAAAGAATCTCCTACAACATCAATCCTTGGGGCGATGCGGTGCTTGAGTCAAATAATTATGGTGTAAAATCGCGAACAATAGTGATTTTGAAGCAAAAGCAGTAAAAGTATCGTTACATCCTGACGTCCATTGGGCTGCCAGGTGGCCCGCGAAAAACACTGCGAAAAGATTTCAAAAATCACTTCAAGAAGCTATTTCAGAGCGTTTCAGTCTTCAAACCTGGTCTTTAAGTCCTGAACTTAAGGCTGTCTGAAAGGCCGAAATAAAATGATGAAAACCTCCACAGATTTCTTTGGATAGGCCCCTTGTTCCTTGTAAT
This sequence comes from Oligoflexales bacterium, assembly GCA_012840965.1. Lineage (GTDB taxonomy): Bacteria > Myxococcota_A > UBA9042 > DTJE01 > DTJE01 > DUVQ01. Next base: position 14,191 of record DUVQ01000065.1, read on the forward strand.
ATGGGCGCCCTTTCAATACAATTGGAACGCGTGTACCTTGAAGGTTATTTGACTTTTTTGGGTTTCTTGATTCGCGGGTGGCGGGCCACTTTTAAGTGTCCGCAATAAACCTGCTGATTTAATGGAGGTCGCTGTGGTGTCGCGCTTTTTCAGCCTTAGTTTTTTACTAATCGCGGCGCTTGTGATTGGCTGTGAGGGTGGAGGATCCCCCCCAGTTGGTGACGAGGGCGTTGGTGGAGACCGCACAGATATCTCGTCGTCTGACAACGACTCTCGTGATAGGCCGGGCGACAAAGATTCTTTAGACCCTAAAGCTGACTCCACAGGCGACGATGTTAGCGGTGATGTGACTTCCAACGACACCGGCAGGGACACTGGCAGGGACACTGGCAGGGACACCGTGGGACCAGTTCCAGATGAACCCTGTGTTCCTGGAACCGCTTGTGACGACTTTGATCCCTGCACATACGACGACACCTGCAATGAAGATGGCGAGTGCGTTGGCATCCTCTCTGAATTCTGCGTCGATGAAATCGACTGTACTGACGACTACTGTGAAGGTCCCCTTGAAACTGATTGCCATCATGAGCCGTACCCAGGCTGGTGTTTTGTAGATGGTCACTGCTACAAAGAAGGCGCCGTCGACCCGTTCAACCCTTGCATGGCCTGTATTACGGCTGCTTATCAAGATCGTCTGGTCCCAGATGACACCCTGTTTTGTGATGACGGTAATGCCTGTACTGTAAACGACCGTTGCATCGGTGGGGCCTGTGTTGGGTCTTTCATGGTTTGTGATGACAACAACCCTTGCACAACCGACATGTGTGTGGATGGAGTATGCGTCTACGAACCTCTCGAAGGTCCGTGTAACGACAACGATATCTGCACCGAAAACGACATGTGTATTGAAGGGGAATGTGTCGGAGAGCCGGTGATTTGCGATGACCAAAATCCATGTACCGACGACTCTTGCGATCCTTTCTTTGGGTGTCTGTTCATCCCCAACAACGTCGCTTGTGACGACGGAAACGTGTGCACTGTTGGAGACCAGTGTTTTGATGGGGTCTGCCAACCGGGTAATACCATACTGTCTTGTGACGACGGCAATCCTTGTACAGATGACATCTGTTCGCCGGATATACCAGGTGGGTGCCTTAACATGCCCAACTCCAACCCTTGCGATGATGGAGATCCTTGTACCATCGGTGACAAATGCAAAAACAAGCAGTGCGAACCCGGTACTGAAAAGTTAGTGTGCGACAGCGGAAATCCCTGTATTGACGATGTTTGTGAGCCTGGAATTGGGTGCGTGCCCTACTTCAATAACGCGCCATGTGATGACTTGGAACCATGTTTCTTGGACGACTACTGTCTATTTGGCGAGTGTCAACCTGGCCCAACCCCGCTGGTGTGTGACGATAACAACATATGTACAGACGATTTTTGCTTGCCCATGGTGGGATGCCAGTTCGCCCCGAACTCAGATCCATGCGACGACGACAACGTCTGTACTAGGTTTGATACGTGCGTTGCTGGCGTCTGTGTGGGGGAACCTGTTATAGACGGTTGTGATGACGATGACGAATGCACCACAGATTTCTGCATTCCCAACGGTGATCAGGCCGGATGTGGGCACACGGCCGCATTTTTCTGCCGGCCCCACATCGTTATTGACTGGCCACCAAGGGCCGCGACATTGATGCCAGATCCCGAGACTGGCCGCCAGCTTCTTGTGACTGGCCATATCGAAACCTACAGCGATTTTCTGGGCTATTGGATTAACATCAATGGCCAAGAGATGATGACTGACCCCCGAGATGGGCACTTCTGGAGCGCCGAGATCGACCCCGATACGGGTGAAGAAACAGGCGAGACTTTGCACGGCTACAGGATGATAGCGCAACAGGGGATGAACCCGATTTATGCTGATGCGAAACACATGAAGTCCCTGAACCCTGGGCCAGAGCAGCAGTATTACTCGTCATTTACGGACCACTTGGTACAGTCCTACTACTTTTCTTCCAAGTGGTATCCTGTGGATCACGCAAACCCTCAAAATTCAATGGTTTTTGATGGGTTCAAAATGTTTTTGGGTAAAGAGGTGTGGGATGATAACGACACTTCAACACCCAATGATATTGCCACGATTTTGACGTTGTTTGCCCAGAACCTGGATATCGGAAGCCTGATCCAAAACCCTGTAGCGTCAGGTAAGAAAGGGTGGTGTAAGTACAAAGTTAATATCAGAGACATAAGGTACGGAAGGCCTGCGATCGATCTGGTTCCCATTCACGGCGGGCTGGCCTTAAACGTGATCATTCCGAACTTTAGGGTCAAAATTGACGTGCCTGTCAGCGGGGCCCTGTGTCCAAGCTTTTCTGGTAGAGCTAGCGCCTCAAGTATTGTCATCGCGGCAAACGTCATGTTGTCGATTGACGGCAATGGTGAGCCGGTAGCCAATCTTCAAAACCCCAGGGTTACCATAAACGGCCTAGATATTTCGCTTGATGGTATCTGGGGCTTCTTGCTCAACTGGATCATTGATTTCTTTGAGGACAGATTCGCAAGAATGATTGAGGATGAGTTTAGAAAGGTCTTGGCCGCTGATGTAGCTGCTGCCGTTCAGAATGCAATCAAGGGGCTTGCGCTTGATATGGAATTTACTGTCCCAGGATTTTTACCCGGATCCTCGGCGGTTCCCATGCGGATTAAAACTAAGTTCTCGACCTTGGATTTCAGACCTGATGGTGGTGTGATTGGGATGTCTGCAACGGTCCTGACTGACAAAAACGTCAATAACAGCACTGTGTTGGGCAGCATTGGTCGTGCAAGCTGCTTTGGTCCGCAAGAGCCGCCACTGCAAATGCCTCGCCTTGGTGAAATTGAGCTTGGGCTTCATGACGATTTCCTCAACTTTATTCCATTTGCCCTTTGGTACGGTGGTGGGTTGCAGTTTGACATCGACCCGAGCATGCTGGAAGGAGCTGCAGATCAGTTGGCCCAATTTGGAATGGCCAACCTTGCTCTTAGCATTGAATTTAAGCTGCCACCCATTCTTTCTGCATGCAATCCTTCCGGTGCGCTAATGATGCAGATGGGTGACGTGGCCATCAGAGTCAGCCTGACAATGGCGGGCAGGCCGCTTGAGATGCTTCTTTATACAACGCTAAGTGCCGAGGCTAGGCTCGTTGTAGAGACTACCCCAGAGGGAGTGAGACAGCTGGGTTTACAGCTGGATCCGCCGCTGTTGGTCGATGTGCAGATTGCAGAAATGGATGGTGGCCTTGAATCTTCTGGGGATACGATGACCAAGCTTATCAGGGAGATGTTAATGCCTATGATAGTGGCTCAATTGTCTGGTCGTACCCTGGCTAGCTTCCCAATTCCCGAAATCGATCTGCATGCGATTTCGGATCAAATGCCGGTGGGTAGTAAAATTGCCATAGACCTTAAGAGCATCATCCGTCAGACAGGAAACACCGTCGTTAGTGGCGACGTAATGTGAGATTTTGATAGCTAATTAGTTTCTTTTTGGAGGCGTCAGATGGGAAAACTTTGGCCGGTGTTCATTGCTGGGCTGTTCGTGATTGGCTGTGGTGGTACAGCTATTGAAGAATTAGATGCTAAGGACGTAGGTGGTGGTGGGAAAGACACGATACACGTAACCGATGATGACAGCCCCGACAGTGCTGGGCGAGAGGACGTGGCCGGCGATGATGTTTCACCGGACTTGCCTGACCTCGACGAAGAGCCTGTGTGTGTGGTTGGCGAGGCATGTGATGACCATGATCCATGTACGATTGACGACAAATGTAACGAAGATTTGATCTGCGAAGGGACTCTTGTCGCAGGATGTGATGACGGCCTTGATTGCACTATAGATAGTTGCGTTGCCGAGGACGATTGCACACACGAACTGGCCCCTGGGTGGTGTTTGATCGAGGGTGAATGTTTCCAAGATGGCGACCTTGACCCTGAAAATCCTTGTAAAATTTGCATTACTGCTATCGCAACTGACCAGTTTTTGGTGGATGACACCCTGACTTGTGATGATGGAAATGCCTGCACCCTGAATGATAAGTGCATGGACGGTATATGCGTGGGCCAATCCATGGACTGTGATGACGGTGATGAGTGCTCTGTGGACTCCTGCGAGGATGGAGTTTGTAAGCACGTGCCTGTCGATGATGGGCTTGCCTGCAATGACAACAGCTTCTGCACGATAAATGACAAGTGCGTTGAAGGAAAATGTGTGGGCGAGGTCGTCGAGTGTGATGACAACAACATCTGCACTGATGACTCCTGTGACCCTGAATTTGGTTGTGTTTATCAGTTTAACAACGCACCCTGTGACGATGGAAACCCCTGTAGCGTTGGTGACACCTGTCAACAAGGGGAATGTGTGGCTGGCTCGGATGAGCTGAACTGCGATGATGGCAACCCCTGTACTGACGACTACTGTTCTCCAGTCGAAGGCTGCTTATACATCAATCACACGAGGGACTGTGATGATGGCGACCCCTGCACCGTTGGGGATGCCTGTAATAAAGGGCAGTGTGAGCCGGGAACCGAAGCTTTGAATTGTGATGACGGCAATGTCTGCCACAGTGGCACCTGCGTTCCGTTTGTTGGCTGCCAGTACGAATTCGTCGATGGGCCCTGTGACGACGGCGAATTTTGTACAGTAGGCGACTATTGCCACGAAGGCGTTTGTGTGCCTGGCTTGGAACATGCCGACTGTGATGATGGCAACCCTTGCACTGACGATTTCTGTACTCCAGGTGTTGGTTGTGAGTACAACTTCAACTCCGATCCTTGTGATGACGGTAATGCCTGCACCGCTCAGGATATGTGCGTCCTAGGTGTCTGCACAGGGGTTGATCAGTCCGCTATGTGCGACGACGGCCTGGAATGTACTGAAGATTCTTGTGATCCAGATTCTGGTTGTGTAAACACGGCCATTAACGACCCGGAATGTCGGCCTCAGGTGGTTGTAACCTATCCTCCGAGGGGTGTAACTCTTGATGGTGACCGAGACATTAACGTGACCGGTTATATCCAGTATACGCGGGACGCTGACAAGCGTATGCCCAGGATTATGACCATCAACAACAGCCCTGTTATTCCGATGCCCCCCACGCCAGGAAGTGATCCTATTTGGAATTTCACATTCCCTATGCACTCCAAACAGGGGATGAATCCTATTGTGATTGATGTGAATGACAGCCTTGGGCTGAAGGATCACGTTGTCCAGACTTACTACTATTCGACACAGTACTATCCTGTCGACATTGATAACCCCGAGAGCTCGATGGTTCCAGATGGGTTGGCACTGTATTTGGGACAGCCGGTTTGGGACGATGGGGATCGTTCCACGCCAGATGATATTGCAACAATTTTACAGATGTACTTGGCGAACATGGATTTGGCATCAATGATTCCGAGTCCTGCTGCTAGGGAGAGTTTTCTTGGATGTACCTATAATATTTACATTGAAGATATTACCTACGGGGCACCTCAAGTCAGTCTGACTCTGATAGACGGGGGCCTAAGTATGCACGTTGTCATTCCAAACTTCAGGGCTAAAATCAGGGCCACATCTTCTGCGTTGCATTGCCCCAACACAAAGGGTACCGTCACAGCCTCTTCGATCACCATTGATTCGCAGCTGGCGATTACTTTGGATGCTGTCACAGGTGAGCCCAGAGTTGTGCCTATTTCAACCAACGTTACGGTTCATAATCTGAATATTGACCTAGAAGGCGCTGTTGGTGCTTTGACCAACTGGTTGATCAACTTCTTTGAAGGCACCTTTGCCAGGAAGATTGAAGAAGCGTTTGAAGAAAAGATTGAGGAAATCATTCCCAAGCTTGAAGAAGCCTTGGCTGGCTTGGCGTTAAGTGAGGACTTCGATATTCCACCCTTCTTTGATGGTATGTCTCCCGTGACGCTGGGGTTGCGCACCAAAATAAGCAGGCTTGATTTCTCACCTGCTGGGGCTATTGTCGGAATGGCAGCCACCGTGGTTACGCCAAAGGGAACCACTCATAATCCTTTGGGTTCTATTGGAAGGGCCTCTTGTCTTGCTGGCTTGCCTGAGGGGTTACCTGCTTTCCCCGTTGGGTCTCCAGAGCCGTCTATTCCGTCGCTAGAGCTTGGGTTAATGGATGACTTGCTGAATCTGATCCCATATGGTCTGTACTGGTCTGGGGCCACAACTATGCCTGTTCCCCCAGAGTTGATCGGGGACAAGGTCTCGGATTATGGGATTACCGACATGGTGCTGAATGTTGACCTCTTGCTGCCGCCTATTGTTACTGCCTGCAATGAAGATGAGGCTTTAAGTATCGAGGTTGGCGACATCGAGATTCAGGCGGATATGAAGCTTTTCGGGACACCGGTCCAGATGACTATGTATGCTTCTATTGCTGCGGACGTCGATATTGTTGCAATCGATGGTGAGGCCGGGAAGGAGATTTCCTTGGCCATTCAGGAGCCGAGGTTTATAGATGTGGAAATTGCCAGTCTTTCCGGAGGGTTGGCTACGGCTGAAGACTTGCTTGGAGGGCTTGTGCGTGACATGCTGATCCCACAACTGCTTGAATCTTTGACTGGAGATTCCTTGGGGTCTTTCCCAATTCCTGAATTTGACCTTTCAGGTTTGATTGAAGGCTTGCCAGGAGATGCCTCGATTTCGATTCTGATTCGCGAGGTACTGCGAAGTGGCGCTTACACTGTTGTATCAGGGGATGTTGGCTGATCTTAATCGGCCATTGTGGAGGAATAGATGCGAAGAATGCGTGGTTTAATTCTGGTGGTCGCGTTGGTTTTCGCGGCATGTGGTGGCGATGACCCAACTGAACCTATCCATGGCAATGATACGATTGATCATGGTGATCAGATTACCCCCGATGGGGATGACGCCAAGGATGACGCCGAGGATGTAAGTGGCAGGACTGATAACGTGACGCCTGGCGATGATAACTCGGGACCAGGTGATACCGGCGACAACGGTGGTGGGCCTTCTTCAGACGATGGCAACGGCGATTCAGAGCAGCCGCCGGATACGGTCGAACCCAACCAATGCAAAAAGGAGGGAGACCCTTGTGAGGATGGCAATCCCTGTACCTTTGGTGAACGTTGTGATGCCGACCTGATGTGCGTTGGTGGGGAAGTTTACACTTGTGAAGATGATGGCCGTCCTTGTACTGACGACTTGTGTGATGGTAAGGGGCACTGTCTGCACGTCCTGCAGGAAGGAAAATGTCTGATTAACGGAATTTGCTACGATGAAATGACTGCCAGTCCTCATGACGCCTGCCAGATTTGCCAGCCAGCAAAGGATAAGGCCCAGTGGACTCGTGGTTCTAATGGTGTTCCCTGCGATCCAAGTTCAGTAATTGAAACGTGCCAGGAATCTCCTGGTGGTACTTGTGAGCGCGGCGTCTGTGTACCAGATTTGCTTATAGACAGGAACTGTGACGACGGTAATCCATGCTCAATTGACTCTTGCGATGACGAGATTGGGTGCGTGTCTGTTCCTGTTCATGGCGGAGACTGCTATCTGGATGACCCATGTAAGGTTGGTACTTGTAACCAGGGCACCTGCATTATTCCACCAGATGCCTCTTGTGATGATGGAAACCCATGCACTGAGGATGTTTGTGACCCCGTGAAAGGGTGCCAGCACACAGAGTTAAACGATATTGCCTGTGATGACGGTGACAAGTGCACAGTGCTTGGGGTATGCATCAACGGGGAATGCGTCTCGGAACCAAGAAACTGTGACGACGGGAATGTTTGTACCATTGATTCTTGTAGCTCTGCTTGGGGCTGCTATGTGACTTTGGTCGAAAGCAACTGCTGTTCCGGTGGTGTGTCGATATGTGATGATAATAACGTGTGCACCAACGATGACTGTGATGAAGATGACAACTGTATTTACACTTTCAACACAGCGGCCTGTGACGATGGTGACCCTTGTACTGACAATGACACTTGTGAGCTTGGCGAATGCATTGGAGTTCAAAAGAACTGCAACGATGGTAATGCTTGTACATACGATTACTGTGAGAATGGTAAATGTAAGCATACACCGCTTGATGGCACGCCGTGTGATGACGGACTGGACTGTTCAACCGGCGATACTTGCAGAGCAGGGCAGTGTATACCGGATGATATAAGTGGATGCTTGTGTCAGCCGACCTTCTATAACCCGGTAAGCAAGCTGGTCACTTTGAAGATTGAGCAGAATGGACAGACTGGCAACGCGCTGAATCTTGATGGCAAGCCAGGTTGTGCCCCTGTGGATGACTGTTGTTGTGGGCTCGATAACGCCATGGGGCCGCTGGCTGGAATCCCAGCTGCAGCGGATGGCATCGCAAAGGCCATGAACGAGGGGAAGATTATCCTCATGTTTGATCACCGAGAGCTGAAAACCAACGGTCAGCCTTATACTTTGGCCTTCTATGCTGGAAAGTTGGCTCCAGACAATCCTGAGTGTGATTTCAAGACGAAGAATTGCAATTATATCGTTGACCGCAGAGTCATGGATGATTCATGTAATCCATTGATTGCGTTGGATAATGCGACTATTAACGGCAATAAGCTTGTCGCTGGTGGGCTTGACTACCAGTTCCCGTTCAGTTTGCCTTTGATGGATGGAGTTAATCTTGACATTGTGCTTTACATGGCGCGAGTTGAAGCTGATGTAACAATCTCGGGTGGTCGTATAGCTGCAATGACTGGTATCCTTGGTGGCGCTGTTCCGAAGCAAGCCATCATGGATGCTGTGAGGTCTATTCCAGATAGTGAGTGGCCGCCTGAAATTGGTATGGACAAGAATACTGTTATCGGCTTACTTGAAATGCTGGTGACGCCAGACATCGATGGTGACGGTGATGGGGTTCCTGAGTCTGCGTCTATTGCAATCAAGTTTACTGCTATCCAAGGTACCATTACTGACACATATCAGTAGGGACAAATTGAGGGACTAGCCTTAATGGAGTTTGAGCATGCTTAACATTCGTTTGATGATCATTGCGCTTGCGTTTGTTATGGCTGTTCCAGTGGTTGCGGAGGCTGGGTCTTACATTCGTAAGAACGGCTCGATAGTTGCTGAGATTGACGGGGACTATCTGAGGGAGCACGGTTCGATTATTGCGACGTTTGATGGGCGTTATTTGCGTAAGAATGGGTCCATCTATGCAGAGTTTGATGGAAGCTACATTCGAAAGAATGGTTCTATCTATGCTGAGATTGATCGCAACTACATTCGCATGTCTGGGTCGATTGTTTGGGAAATCGATGACCGAGGGTACGCCAGGAAACATGGTTCCATCATGTACTCGGTTGATGGCTATACTGGGTCGGAGCGGATGAAGCAAAAGGTAGCGGCTTTCTTGCTGTTTTTTGCAGACTAGCCCTGATTGCCTGGCCCCTGTCCCCGCCTCTGTCCCTGCCCCTGACCCTGTTCCTGCCCCTGATCCTGCCCCTGTCCCTGTTCCTGCCCCTGTCCCTGCCCCTGTCCCTGATCCTGTCCCTGCCCCTGTCCCTGATCCTGTCCCTGCCCCTGTCCCTGCTCCTGTTCCCGCCTCGCCCTCTAAAAATCGCAGCCTCTGGATAGGTACCTGGCTCTGGCCCAGAGGACCTTTTCTATATAGCCGGTGTTTGCTGGTAGTTCGCTTGTCCGTTTTGCCTTGCCTGGCATTCCGTGGCCGGCGTTGTAGCCTGAGAGGCCTAGTAAGAGGTCGCCTTTGTAATAATCAATGAAGGCCTTTAGGACCCGGGCGCCACATAGGACATTTTCATAGGGGTCGTTTAAGTCTCCGCATTTTTTGGCTTTTGCGGTGGCGGGCATTACCTGGGAAAGGCCTTTTGCTCCGGCCTTTGAGGTGACGTCATTTCGAAAGTTGCTTTCAGTCCTGACAATTCCAACCATCAGGGCTGGTTCCAGGTTTACCTCGGTGGATGCTTGATGAATGATTGACTGTACTTCCATGCACCTTTGTGAAGATGAAATGGCTACACCTGGGCCAGTCGAAGTGCTGGTTGCTGCCTTCTTGTTGGCTGCGGCCTTCTTTTTGGGCGCCACCTTTGCTGGTTTGGGCCTTTGAACGGTGGCAGGGGTGCTGGTGGTCGCACAACCTAGCCAAAAAGCAGCAAGCACAAGACAACATGTCAGTTTTAGCTTTATCATTTCAGTCACATCCAAACTGCCGTACAACAGTCTTGAAAAATGTTATCTTGGATTCGTCAGATCTGGCAAAAAGAATGCCAATCTATTTCAAGGACATTGGTGGGCCTGTTGCCTTTAGTCCCCTTGAACGATAGGATCTCGGCGCTTTTTTGTGGATTCTAAGAGGGTTAGTTATGGATCCTTCGACAATTTTTATGGCCATACTTGGCCTTGGTTTTTTGGCATTGATGGTCTTGGTCATCAAGAGGATGGCAACCAAGAAACCAGGTGAACTGTACGATTCCTACGAGGAAGAAGAGCCAATTGCGGTTCAGCCCCCAAAACCTGAGCCCAAGAAAAAGAAGGATAAAGTAGAGCCCCCCAAGGAGCCTGAAAAACCAAAGCTGATTGTGCAGCCTTTGGTTGCAAAACCGTGGGATGCCAGCCTTGAAAGGACCCGTAAAGAGGGTTTTGTCGCACGTTTGTCAGAGGTTTTTAGCAAGGGCACCATTAATGAAGAGATAGTTCACAGGGCAGAAGAGGCACTTTTAACCGCGGATATTGGTGTTAAAACGGCGACAGTGCTGTTGGATGCCTTGAAAAGTGAGTTCAAGCCAAAGCACGGAGACCTGGGGCCGCAGGTACTGCAGTTTCTGCATGACCACGTGCTTGAGATGTTGTCTGGGCTTGACCATGGGGTGCCGGCGCTGGCTGTTGACAAGCCACCAGCTGTCATCATGGTCGTAGGTGTAAACGGCACTGGGAAAACGACCACGATAGGTAAGATGGCTCATTACTATAAAAATCAAGGCAAGTCGCTGCTGCTGGCTGCTGGTGACACTTATCGTGCCGCTGGAATGGACCAGTTGGCAATCTGGGGGGAAAGGGTTGGTGTGCCTGTGGTTGTCGGTGAGCCTGGCCAGGACCCGGCCTCGGTAATGTTTGATGCTGGCAAGAAGGCGATTGAATTGGGTGTTGATATTTTAATCGCCGATACTGCAGGGCGATTGCACACGAATGTGAACTTGGTCGATGAGTTGAAAAAGATCCATCGAGTTATTGGAAAAGCCGTTCCAGGTGGGCCTCATGAGGTGATGTTGCTGCTGGATTCAACCATGGGGCAAAACGCGGTGCGTCAGGCCGACGTTTTCAGACAGGCGGTCGATGTTACAGGTATCACCTTGGCGAAGCTTGATGGGACCGCAAAGGGTGGCGTTGCCATTTCGATTGCGCGTGACATGGGCTTGCCAATTCGTTTTGTTGGAGTGGGTGAGGGCATTGACGATATTCGGCCTTTTGATGCCCGGGAGTTCACTAAAGCCCTGTTTTTGGGCTAGTGGGCGTTGTCTTTTGGATCTTTCACTGTGCGATTCAGCGCTAAAATGGCCTATAATCCGCAGTCTTTGTTTTTGGGGGTTTAAATGGAACCTTTATCAAAGGGATATGAACATCATGAAGTTGAGGCCAAGTGGTATCCAATCTGGCGTGATAAGGGGTATTTCAAGGCTGACGATGTTTCAGACAAGGAGCCATTTTGCATTGTAATTCCGCCCCCTAACGTTACTGGGGTGCTCCATATGGGGCATGCTTTGACTTTTGCAATCCAAGACGCGATGGTGCGTTTTGCGCGCATGGAGGGCAAAAACACGCTGTGGCTTCCTGGGACCGACCACGCTGGGATTGCCACGCAGATGGTAGTGGAAAGGGAGCTTGCCAAGGAAGGAGTATCGCGCTTTGACTTGGGGCGTGAGAAGTTTTTGGCCGAAGTTTGGCGCTGGAAGGACAAGTCTCATGCCAGAATTACTGAACAGATGACGGCGTTGGGCGTTTCCGTTGACTGGGAGCGCGAGCGTTTCACTTTGGATGAAGGCCTGAGCAAGGCGGTTAGGACTGTTTTTGTGCGCCTTTATGAGCAGGGGCTCGTTTACAGGGCCCAGCGGATGGTGAACTGGTCGCCTGAGATTTTGACCGTTTTGTCCGACCTGGAAGTTGAAGAAAAAGAGCTTAAGAGCAACCTTTGGTACATAGCTTATCCAGTAAATGACAGCGATGAGCGCTTGGTTGTGGCCACCACAAGGCCTGAGACTATCTTTGGTGACACCGCGGTTGCAGTTCATCCAGATGATGAGCGATACAAGCACCTGATTGGTAAGACAGTTCGTCTGCCGCTGACAGACAAGGACATTCCTATTATTGGTGATGCAGAAGCGGTCGATCCTGCCTTTGGAACTGGTGCCTTGAAGATTACCCCTGGTCACGACTTTTCAGACTTTGAGACTGGGCAACGCAACAACCTGCCAGTCATTTCCATCATGACCCCTGACGCTCGCCTGAATGACAATGTGCCTGCTGCATACCGTGGCATGGAGCGCTTTGCGGCCAGGGCCAAGACAGTGGCGGACTTGGAAGAGCAGGGCTTCTTAATTAAAATCGAGCCTTACACTCACATGGTAGGTCACTGCCAACGTTCAGGCGTGGTTGTTGAGCCAACCGTTTCGATGCAGTGGTTTGTAAAGACCAAGCCTCTTGCCGAGCCTGCTATACAGGCTGTTTTAGACAAGAAAACCGTGTTTATTCCGGCTTCTTGGGAAAAAACCTACATGAACTGGATGGAGAACATCCGCGACTGGTGCATCAGCCGTCAGTTGTGGTGGGGCCATCGTGTTCCTGTGTGGTACTGTAACAAGCCTGACTGCGACGGTATGATTGTGGCGCTTGAAGACCCAGCGCCAGGCACGGCTTGCCCCAAGTGTGGATGTACTGAACTGCATCAGGATGATGACGTCTTGGATACTTGGTTTTCTTCGGCTTTGTGGCCGTTTTCCACCCTTGGATGGCCGCAGCAGACTGATGCTTTGAAGACTTTTTACCCCACCACCATCATGGAGACTGGGTTTGATATCCTGTTTTTCTGGGTGGCCAGGATGATGATGATGGGCATCCACTTCATGGGTGATGTGCCTTTTTATACTGTTTATCTGCACGCCATGGTCCGTGACCAGCACGGGCTGAAGATGTCGAAAACAAAGGGTAATGTTATTGATCCTCTGGAGATTGTCGAGGAAGTTGGGGCTGATGCCCTGCGTTACACCTTGGTTACCATGGCGGCCCAGGGGCGTGACGTTAAGCTGTCGATTGATCGCATCCGTGGGTATCGAGAGTTTGTAAACAAGCTGTGGAATGCGTCTAGGTTTGTTTTCATGAACCTTGAGGACCTTGATGAAGGCGCGGTTGAGTTGCCAAAGGATGACGACTTGGCACCTGCAGATAGGTGGATCCTGACTAGGCTTGGCGATGCAATGCTTGAGTCGAGGACAGCCTTTGCCGAGCACCGCTTTAACGATGCTGCGACGTTGCTTTACCACTTTGTTTGGCACCAGTTCTGTGATTGGTACCTGGAGCTGTCTAAGGGAGCGCTGGCTGAAGGTGGTCAGCGGCGCAAGACGACTCAGGCAGTGTTGGTTACCGTGCTTGACCAGTGCTTAAGGGCGATGCACCCACTGGCGCCTTATGTGACCGAGGAATTGTGGCAGCGCCTGCGACCGTTTTTGGGCGCGACCCCAGAAAGCATCATGATTGCCAGCTATCCTACTGGTGCTGGCATCCCGGTTTTTGCCGCAGATGCGTTGGCTATGGACGAAGTCCTGGATGTAATCTCGGCAATTCGAGGGGTTAGAGCACAGGTGGGCCTGCCGCCATCTCAGGCCGTTGATGTGGTGGTAAAACCGCATGAAAGCGACGTTGGGGCTAGGCTTTTGGCAAATGCCGACGATATTTCCCGCTTGGGACGCCTAGCAAACCTTACCATCAATGAAAATGCCACGCGACCGGCTGGTGCGGCTGTAACCATTGGCACTAAGGCAGACTGCTATGTGGTCGTCGGTGATGAAAGATTAGCCGCTGAAATCGTCAGGCTAAACAAGGAACGCGAGCGTGCGGTCAAGGAACTGACCGGCGTTGAGCGCAAGTTAAGCAACCCACAATTCCTTGAAAAGGCCAACCCTGATGTTGTTGAAGGGGAAAGGGAAAAAAGCGAGGAGTTGACAGCAGCCATTGCAAGGCTGGACGAGGCCTTGGCCGCTTTGGGATAGGCGTTGGTGCAGTTAACCTTTGGGGCCGCAGGGCTCGGGCTATCTCGATAACCACGCCCAGGTGAAGCCAACGAGGTGTCCCAGAATCAGGATGACCACCGCCAGCATCCCCCATTTGGAACGTCGAATCAGCCGCCAGCTTGCCGCAAGCAATCTTAGGATGTACGCGGCGCCGACTATCAGTGCTGCAAAAGGTAAAGTCCCCCAAAAAAGCGCAGGAGTCCTAGCCCAGGTCAAAAAGTAATCCCACCGCAGCAGGGCGTGCCAAGATTTGTACCCGTCAGGCCAAAATGAATGGGAAAGTCCGTAATTAAGCCCAACGAAAAGCGCTATAACCGCAAGGAAGCTAGCAAAGACCCGCACGAAATTCTTTGGCATCAGCACGGCCGTCACTGCAAACATAGGAAGTACAATCAAGCCTATGAAATAGTCCGCAAGCAGCGCGAAACCCAAGATTATTCCCCCAAAAATGTGCCTGCCAAAGACAACTAAGGCGATGCCTCCTACCGAGAAGGCGGCGGCTAACAGTTGGTTTCTGTCGTCTAGGCCAAACTTATGCACCAAGGGCGCGATTATTAAAACTGCAACGGCAGCACCAACGGGGCTTACATATTTCGCGGCCAATCGATAAGCACCAAGCAAGCCAAGGGTGATTATCAATATCTGGAAAACTAGTAACCCCTTTGCACCAAAGGCCAAAAAGGTCAGGGTTGATACCACGGCGCTAATATTGATACCTTGGCTAAAATCAAGGTCAAGAATCGCTTGATTTTCGGTAAGACTTTGTGGATTTTGGTGGGGTAGGGCCAAGCCGCAATCGCACCAAAAGGTCCAGATGAAGCTGGAGATCAGAAGCGCTACCAGGACCGCGGTGTGAAGTTGGGCTTCAGAAATTGGCAGGAAGTTGTTAGAGGGGGTGCTTTTCAATGCGGACCTTACAGATTCATTTTATCTTTAAGGAAATCGATGTAGGTACGATAAATCTGGGCCCCATCACCCTTGAAAGATAGAATTCTGAGGCCCAGTCCGGGTGGGATCCCAAACTCGATCGCCTCGTTCACATCGATCCTGTGAATTACCTCCCCCTGAACAACGACCGGTTTGCTGACAAAAGGTAAAGTCAGGCTGAGGTCAAGCTTGGTTCCCAGCGTCACTGGTTCCTCGCACCTGATAAACAGCCCTTGGTAGCCAATGTTCAGGGTTTGCATTGGTTTTGAGGGGGTGTTGTTACCGTTCAAAGTTACGAATACTGCGTGAGGAATCCGATCTTCGGTGCGTTCATCTACAAACTGAGTGCGATGCTCGGAAAGCAATTCAAGATAGTCGTCGTCAGGGTCATCAAGATAAATCCCAGCAACGAGGCCAGTACAGGCATCCATGGAGGGATCAGTGTCGAAAACCCAGCGTATCACTCCCTTAACTGATACCGCCGTTTTTACTGGGCCTGGAAACCTGACTGTAATCGGTGAGTCTCGTGAAATGGGCGCCTTGGTTCTCAAACAAAGGCCATGTTCAGAAAGATTGATAGCTAACGCTTTATAAACTTTACGATTAACCGTGATACGAA
>DUVQ01000066.1 GCA_012840965.1 Oligoflexales bacterium
CATGAACTAAATTGATATTGACGTCTTTTCGAGGTTCACATGGAAAATACGATTGAGGTTTCCGCTCAAAAGGACTTGGTCGGACGACTTGAATTATTGCAGGCCGAACACCGGGAACTGGACGCAAAAATCATTAAATTGGGGCAGCAGGCGTATCTTTCTGCTGATGATCAGCTTGAGTTGGCTGGTTTGAAGAAACTTAAGTTGAAAAAGAAGGACGAGATTTTTCTGTTGAAAGAACAATTGGGTGTTGAGCCCTAAAAATACAGTTAGCCTAATAACTTCAATAAGTTATCTAAAATTCTGGTGCGATAGATCCCAAAAACTTTTTGTTAACAAGTCATAAAGATGAAAAAAAACGCTTGACAAGCGTTCAAGGGCTTGCAAGCATCCTATGTGCTCCAAGGTGGATGCCGTTCGGCGATGTGTTTCGTGCGAAGCGGCGGACGGACGGGTTAGCCGTCCTTGTGTTTGTATTCGCGTTGTTCTAGTATGGAGGGAAAATCCAATGACTAAGGCCGAACTGATCGATGAAATTCGTGGTGCTAAGGGAATCGATCTGACCAAGAAGCAGACTGAACAGGTCGTGGGTGCCGTGTTTGACGCTATTCGCGAAGCTATCAAGCGCGATCAGCGTTTTTCATACCCGGGCTTTGGGACGTTCACCGTTCGCACCCGTAAGGCACGCAAAGGTCGTAATCCAAAGAACGGGCAAGAGATTACGATCCCTGCTTCCAACACGGTCGGCTTTAAGCCAGCCCCCAAGCTGAAGAATAGTCTGAACGGCTAGTGGTTAAAGGCGCGGATTAGGCGTCTTTTTATACTAGTCTCCAGTTTCAGCTAGGCGGGTCGCTGTCGCCGGGGTTTCCTTGGGACGGGGTCGTGCACTGACTCGGGAGCGCTATTGGGCTCAGGCCTCGGTGCAGGGCTTGGTTTAGGTTCAGCATCAGGTTCTGTCCCAGGTTCGGCACTAGGTTCTTTCCCAGGATTGTGATCCGGGTTTGGGTCCAGTATTCCGTCTGCTTCGGCACCGGAGATTTGCTCCAGTGCTTGGCTGTACCTTGGACTCCTGTCATTTGCTCTTGCTTTCAAACCATCCAGATGAATAGAATGCGTGGCCTTCTGTGGAGGCTAGCGTGTCTGTTGTAAAAACTAGGCCGGTCAGGGTTACCGCAGTTGTTGGTACCAGTAAAAACGCCGGGAAAACAACCACTTTAAATAATCTCATCCAGTTTGTACCGTCCAAGCAGCGTCCTCTTGGACTGGTTTCTATCGGAGTCGATGGGGAAGATTACGATTTTTGGCTGGGGCATCAAAAACCCAAGATATTTGTTCAACCTGGCGATAGTTTTGCTACGGCTGAGCGAGCCCTGGCCGCTTCGACTGCTCCTTCAAAGATAGTCAAAAGGACTGGTATCAATACGATACTTGGAGAGTTGATCATCTGGACCGCAACTGGTGCAGGCTCGGTTTTACTGGCTGGCGTTCGTACAAAGCGAGATTTGAAGGTCGTAGTTGACGCCTTCAAATCCATCGGAACCGAAAGAATCCTAATTGATGGTTCCTACCAACGGACCATAGCTGCTGCACCTGACGTCTCTGATGAGGTCATCGTTGCTACTGGCGCCGTTTTAGGCAGTACTGTCGAAACGGTCGCCAAAGAGACCAGCAGTTTCGTCTCTCGCCTCAGGTTACCTGCAGTAGACCAAAGTTGCACCGACGAAATCGAACTTTTGGCACAAGCCGTTTCGCAAGGACGGCCATGGATTAGTTTTACTGAGGCAGGGGTCACCAAGTCCAGGCCTTTTAACGAAGCTAAAGAAACGACCTTTGGGACTCCTGGTTTTTTAGCCAAGCAAATACCTGGTGAATATGCGGTACTGGCATTCCCTGGTGCGATAACTGATTCACTTTTAAGTGCAATCACTGGTTTTGCAGGCCGTCATGTCAAGCTTTTGATCACCGATCCAACAAAGAATTTTGCATCGTTCGACAAAATGAATGCTTTTTTTAGGCACAAAGGGGACATTCAGGTGTTGCGTCCGACTCAGGTTCTGGCTATTACGGTTAATCCAGCGGGTATAGTCAGGCCTGACTTACCCACTGAACAGCTTGTGCCTGCGATACAGGAACTGGTTGCGGATATACCGGTTATTCCCAATAGGGATCCTAATTTGGCCTTACTATAGGAAGCGATGATGAAAGGAATGCTCGATCTGGATCTTGAACAGATATTACGTTGCAGAAAGGCCGCTGATCTGGTTGCCAAGTCCGTCCTTGCCTTTGCAGGCGAACGTACAACCGTCTCCATCGAAAGGGCTACCTTGCGTCTTCTTGGCGTCGAAGGTGCTGATGACACAGGCGTACCTCTGGTCAACCGGGTTGTTGAAAAGGCGATTCATCTGGTTCCAGGCGGAATCATGCTGCCATTTGCCAAAGCCATGATGGATACAGGTAGCAATGCTCAGGAAACTGCCTTGGCGATTTCAAATGGGCAGATAGAACTTTGCGAAGATGCCTACCAATCAAAAACAGTCATCGACTACGCCGATCATTTGGCCGCAGAGGCTGTTGCTCGCATCCATAAAACCGTTTCGACCAGAAATGAACTGTTGGAAAGGCTTGGAGAAGGGCAGCGCCCCCTGCTTTATGTAATCGTTGCCTCAGGCAACATTTTTGAAGACGTTGTTTCGGCCAAGGTTTGCGTAGATGCAGGGGCCCAGGTTATTGCGGTCATCAGGTCAACTGCTCAGAGTCTGTTGGATTATGTGCCAGAAGGTACTACCACCGAAGGATATGGCGGTACATACGCGACTCAAGCTAACTTTCGCGTGATGCGCCAAGCCCTTGATGAGGCCTCCAAAGAGGCTGGACGCTATGTCCGCTTGTGCAACTACGCTTCTGGCCTTTGTATGCCTGAAATGGCTGTCCTTGGTGCCGTGGAACGTCTTGATATGATGCTAAATGACGCACTCTACGGCATCTTGTTTCGCGACATCAACATGCAGCGTACCTTGACTGATCAGGCCTTTTCCAGGCTTGTTTCTGCAGCTGGTGGGATCATCATAAACACAGGTGAGGACAACTACCTTACAACTGCCGACGCCGTTGAATCGGCTCACACGGTCCTGGCCTCCCAGTTCATAAACGAGGCGCTCGCCCTGAGGTGCGGCCTGAAACCATGGCAGATTGGCCTTGGTCATGCGATGGAAATGGACCCTGATACCGAGGACATGCTTGTCCTTGAGCTCGCCCAAGCAAAGATGGCCAGAGAAATTTTTCCTGACTGCCCACTCAAGTACATGCCGCCGACCAAGCACATGACAGGCGATATCTTTAAAGGGCATGTCCAAGATGCCTTGTTCAGCCTAGTCAGCGTGATGTCAGACCAGGGGATTCACCTTTTGGGTATGATGACAGAGGCGATGCATACGCCACACATTCACGACCGCGTCTTGGCCCTTCAAGCCACCAGAATGGTGATGGGCGCCGCTCGTCACCTAGGCGATGAAATCTCGTTTGTTCCAGGCGGCCGCATTCAAAAACGCGCCCAGGAGGTTTTGGCAAAGGCCACTGAACTGATATGCTCAGTAGCCGATGGGGGGATTTTTAACGCACTTGAAAAGGGACACTTTGCGGATGTTTCCAGGGGCCCTGAAAGTGGACGCGGCCTAGAAGGCGTGTACGTCAAGGCGGCATGGTATTCAAACCCCATTGAGGACCTTCTAAAAAAACAGGTTGAATGGCGTGGAGCATCAAACAATGAATAGCAAACAATCTGATAAAGCTAAAATGGCCCCCAATGTTGATCCACACGCTGTGCTTCCTTACGGCGACACATTAAACGATGGCCTTGTCCAGGTGTCTTTTAGCTTGCCTGTTGCGTTATCGCCAGAGGCTACAGAGGCGGCAAAGCGAACCTGCATCCAAATGGGGCTGAAGGAACCTTCGGTCTATCACCAAGCGGACCTTGGTCATGGTTTTTCTTACTACATTGTCTACGGAAAGCTGACCAAGCCGGTTGATTTCGCCCGCATAGTCGTGCCAAAGCTGCAAGAGACGGTTGCATCCTTCGATGAGATAAATGACAGGATTAAAAGAAAGCTTGGACGCAGAATAGTCGTGATAGGGGCTTGCACTGGCAGTGATGCCCACACTGTAGGCATCGACGCCATCATGAACATGAAAGGCTACAAAGGTGAATATGGTCTTGAACGATATCCCCAGTTTGAGGCCCATAATCTAGGTAGCCAAGTGCCAAACGAAGTTTTGCTGCGGCGGGCAATCGAACTAAAGGCCGATGCCATCCTAGTCTCGCAGATTGTCACCCAAAAGGATGTTCACCTTTCCAATCTGGCCGAGTTAGCCGACATGTTGGAGGCCCAGGGGCTTCGAGAACGTGTGGTTCTAGTCTGTGGTGGTCCCAGAATAAACCATGAAATAGCCCTGGAATTGGGCTATGACGCTGGCTTTGGTGCTGGCAGCAGCCCAACTCAGGTAGCATCATTTGTTGCGGATGAAGTTATCAGACGCCATTAACCAAGTATCTAAAAACACTGTATTTTGCAACCCATTGGATTGCCTTAATAATTCAGCTAATAATAATCCTTGACAAACACCCTAACCAAGATAAACTTCATCATATGGACCGATTTGGTCCAAGATTGCCAAAGGAGGACGAAATGCGATTCACTTATACACTTCCAGAAACAGAAGCTTTAGTAAACGGTTTTTATTGCAAAGCTCGCCGTAAAGAACTGCCAATGGAAAAATGCTTAAACGATTATGTTGAGGCTAACGCCTTTGAAAATCGGCGCTCTGCCTGCTTCCGTTGCCCTCAAGGACGCAAAAATCGTGAGGATTTTGCAGGCGAGATCATAGAAGACGATTGATTTTGGGCTTTGAACCCGTCTGACCAGTCCTAGCCAGCCACACGGTCTCGGATGATATCTGCTAGCGGGCCTTTAGTATCGTCGTTACCGACGCGCAAATTGGGCCGCCAATATTGAACGAGGCCGCGTACCTGGCGTTTTCCACCTGTAGTTCACGTGGTACTTTCCCAATTAACTGACGATAGTTCCAGCCAACCATAGCAATCCCGGACGCCCCAATCGGATGCCCCTTTGCAATCAAGCCTCCGGACGTGTTGATTGGTACTCCGGTGCCCCCAATATCTGCCTTACCATCGACGTAGTATTGTGCACCCTTGCCAGGCTCAGCCAGGCCCAAAACCTCGATTGACATAGCCCCCATGACCCCGAAGCAATCGTGAACTTCCGCCATTCCAATGTGATCCGGCCCAATACCAGCCATGTTGTAAGCCTGTCTCATGGCGCGATTTGCTCCGGCCGGGTGTAACACATCACGACCCTTAGTTGCCAACGGATCAGTTGCCTGACCAAAGCCCACCAGCTCAATCACATTCATAGAATTTTCCGACAGCCCGATTCGCGCAAGCCCAACCTCGGTCGCCAAAAGGATGCCGGCGTAGCCGTCACTGACCTGTGAACTTTCAAAAGTTTTAAGTGGAAGTCCCTCTGCCAAGTAACGATTTGGTCCCTCGATAGTCATAACTTTGTCAACGGACATCGAAACCTTTTGCATCTGCGCCAACGGGTTCAAATTCCCGTGCCCGTACATAGTTACAGGTACGTGAGCAAGCTCTCTTTCGCCGACTCGCCAGTGCTTCATGTAAGCGTCCATTACCTCGGCAAAAATGTGGGGAAAGACGAAAATCTTTCCTGGGCGATCACTGGGATCTGAAGCAGTGCCAAGCACCCTTCCAATAAGCCTCCCATCCATCTTGCCTTCGTCATCGCGCATCTTCTCCACGCCTATGGCCAAGCCGACTTCTCCACCGCCCAAAAGCAGTTTGTGTATCACGTTGAGTATGGCTTGCCCGCCACTGGCACAGGCGTTCTCAGCGCAATCAATCGGTTTGCTGGCCATTCCTGGAACTGATGCGACCAGCCCTGCCAACAACGTTTGATCCTGAAGCAATGGGGTCAGCAGGCCTGCTACAGACGCCACATCGATGGCATCAGTGGGAACGCAGGCATCAGCCGCTGTTCCAAGGACTGCGTCGTGGATCATCTCGCTCAAAGTCATGGCACCCAGTTTACCAAATGGGCTTTGATGGTAACCAACAACAAAGATACGTTTATTACCCGGTAGCATTACCCCTCCTTCTTGCTGAATTCTACAGACGGGCTGTATTTTGATTCACAGCACCAACCGCACCTTCCCTGTGTAGCATGCCACGAAGCGTTAGGCAATATTCAAATCCTGGGTTCTCATGATCTCAAGGATGAAGTAAGATCCTGAAAGTGCGCATTTACACTTGGTTTGTAAAGCGACAGTTCGTTGGTTTTACTGCCAGTGGGGCGCTTTTGGGAACTGTCTACGGAAGGAGGATCGGATGTTTAGGACTCTGATAACCAGCTTAACTGTGGTGACCTTGGCCTTCATGGTGTCTTGCGCCAGAAAAGCCTCTCAAGATGATTTGCAGAAGGTCTGTGCGCATAAGTTGGCTTTGCAACAGGCCAGTAATCCTGAGGAGGCTGCAAAAGACCCGGTAGCTAAAGCTGTCGAGAAGTTTAAGGCAGAGGAAGAGGCCTTGGCAGCGGAACAAAAGGAAGAGCTGGAAAAGCTTGATGAAGAGTGTCAAGCGGCCAAGGAGACCATAGATTCCGCAGAAGACGTGCAAAAAGCAGACGCAGACTGTAATGCCAAGCGAAATGCCCTCTTGGCGGATTTCGGAAAAAGGGCCGAACAATTGAAACAAGATAGGGAAGAGGCCGTGAACGCTGCAACCGAGGAAAAGGCGCGGGCCGACCTAGAAAAAGCCGAGCAGGTTGAAAAGGCCTTGACGGAATGTGTGAATTTGTTGTTAAAGGCCAGAACTTCTTCAGCAAAAGCTGACTGTCAGTTGAAGGCTGCCACTTTGGAAGCCTTCGGTCAATGTAGGTAAAGCCCGCGTTACACATAAGGATTACAAATCCTCTGGTGCAATTTTTCACAAAATCGCCGATAATAACCGCGCTTGTCTCTCGACGTTTGCGAGGTGTAGATGTTACGTAAATTAACTGTGTTTGCCGCGGGACTGATGCTGGTCATGGCGGCTTGTGGCGGTCGACAAGTCTCGAATATCGACGAAGAAATAGTCATCCCAGACTATGGCGATGCCACTGGAGATCAGGGAAATGTAGGTGACAAAGGCGGTGTTGACCAAGGTGGTGTTGACCATGGTGGCTGGGATGACCTGCCAACTGACGTGCCTCCATCCGTCAACGCAATAGGCCCGATTCAACAGTCAGACGCCAGTGTCAAGTGCCCTGCCGACGGCTCAGACACTGACCCACAGTTTCAAAATGGCGTAAGGGGTGTGAGCCTTGACGTTGTAATCGTTTCCCCAAGATGGGTCGTTACAAAGAGCAAGGAAGATGGGACTCCAACCAAGTATGGCTACTATGTGGCTGACGCCAACATGGTGGTTGCTGAGCGTTGGCGAGGCGCCATGATGGTTGTCCCAGCCGAGCTAAGCGATGAGGAGTATCAGCTTGGTGACATCCTGACGATCAAAGCTGACCACGCCGATTACTATTGCAACACCCAGCTTTCTGTAAAGGAACTGGTTCATATTGGAACCGGCATCATTCCCAAGCCATTGGTTATCAATCCAGCTGAGCTTGGTACGCAAGACCCTGAAACTGCAGAGCCTTTAGAGGGTGTTTTGGTTCAGGTCAGAGACGTTGTGGTTACCGAGGTGCCGTTCCTAGGTTCGGACGGTAAAGACCACGGTGGCTTCTATATTGACGATGACATGGTTGTCGCCAATGACTTCCGCCTTGCATACATGGCAAAGGCCACTGACGCCAGAAAGGTTGGACATCGCTTCAAATCAATCACCGGTGTCGTAAACTACACCTACGGAAAGTATGCCCTGATGCCTAGATTTGACGAGGATCTGGTGCCAGAAGAAGACGGCGAAGATAAGGATATAATTGATGAAGATGTCACAGGAACAGACGATGGACCTGATGGTGATAACGAGCCGGTAAACGCTATTGGTCCAATCCAGCAGTCCGACATCAGCGTGAAATGCCCCCCAGACGGTGAGACCGCTGACCCTGCTTTCAGAAACGGCGAAAGGAATCTGAACCTAGATGTTGTAGTTACATCCCCTCGCTGGGTTGCCCAAGGAACAAAGGCCGATCCCAAGATGTGGGGCTACATGGTTGCTGACGCCGGCATGACCACCGCAGAGGCCTGGCGCGGAATTACGATGGTCGTTCCAATTGAGGTGACCACTGATGAGCTAGCCCTTGGTGACGTTGTTAGGGTCAATGCGGAACATGTTGACTACTATTGTAATTCCCAGATTAAGGTTAAATCCCTTACATTTGTTCGTAGCGGAAATGTCCCTGAGCCTTTAATCATTGACCCTGATGAAATTGGCTCTCAAAACCCTGAAACTGCGGAACCGCTTGAGGGCGTTTTGGTCAAAGTCGAGAATGTTACAGTTATTACCACCCCATTTTTGGGTTCCGATGGCAAGGACCACGGTGGCTTTGTTGTAACCGGCGAGATGCCAGTTGTTAACGACTTCGGCCTAGCTTACATGTCGAAGAACACTGACAGCAGAACTGTTGGTGACGAGTTTGAATCCATCACCGGTGTTGTTAAGTACACCTTTGGAAAGTATGTGCTGGCTCCAAGATTCGATGCTGATATGGTTAAAAAGGGTGGCTCCGAGCAAGATCCAGGTGGAGAGGAAGATCCAGGTGACAACGGTGATGATGAAGACTCAGGTGATGATGAAGATCCGCCGATCTTCCAGATTCAAACAAGCACCGCCAGTAAGGATTGCACGGCCAATGAAATTCAGACTATTACCGAGAACCTGACCATTGAAAACCTGGTGGTAGTTACACCTAAGTTTTCTGCAACACAAGTCAACGATGGCTACTATGTTGTTGACGCAGCCTCTGTGGAAAACCCAGTATGGTCAGGAGTTATGATTATGATTCCCAAGAGCCTTGCTACTGACTTTGCGCTTGGTGACGTCATCAAGCTTACAGGGGCAAAGCACATCGAGTACTACTGCTTCACAGTGGTTCAGGCGACAGGGGCTTCAAAGACTGGGACTTCCCAGCTTCCACAGCCCATTGATATTGGCGCCACCATCGTCAATGCCTGGGCTACGTCGTCATCAGAGCTGGAGCAATACGAGGGCAACATCATCAGGCTGTCCAATGTCCAAGTGACTCATGCGGATTCTTCTGATAATAAGGGATGGTTCAGGGTTGCCAATAACATCGAGGTGCTTTCTGATTTCTTCTATCCTGAGGATACCCGCCCGTATACCCCTACAGTTGGCGACACCTTTACGTCTTTGACTGGTGCTTTGAAGTATCACTGGGGTAAGTTCCGCATAGCCCCAACCGTCGCCGCGGACTTTAACAAGGCCCCATAACTCAGTTAGCTGGGGATTTTGGGACTCAATTTTTACACCTACCTTTCCATTTACCTGATAACTTTGCTTGACACTAATTCGTTACAAAGTCATTATCCTGCGGGTAGCCACTGGCTTTGCCAGTCGTTCTGAGCTTCACTGGGAAGAAGGTATATAAGCGAAGGAGTGGTAGATGTCCTCCAGACTTAGTATTTTTGCTGGCTTAGCCGTTCTCTTTATTGCCAATGTTGGTCTGGCTCAGGCGGTTTATTATTATCCTGATAGACCAATAACGATGCCAAAGGGTACATCCCAAGCGTCTGTGAATCTTTTTGTCGATCTGCAAAAGGGTTTTGAGGGCGAGGCATTCGGCGTTGGAAGCGGCCTTGTCAACGACAGGGCCAACGGGCTGGTTTTTCGGGCTGGTGTGCTTAAAAACTTCGAACTGGGCATGAGCTTGGCCTTTCACTACACGATGAGCGATGGAGCCAAGTATCGGCCGCAGAGTTCCACTGGTGAAACGGCAGACATCGCCCCTGAAAAGTTTGCTGGTCCTGAGGGTAATGGAGTGCGCAGGTTGGCTGGGTGGCCTACGACCTATGGCAATGGTAGTAGCCACTTAAACCCCCTGTATTTGTATGCACGCTACGCGTTTTTGGACCAGCTTGGTCTTGAGTTTGGTCTGATTGTCCCAACTGACCCATGCGATGGATTGAATCGACCTGGATTCAGGCTGGGTGTCCCCGTCAAATACGTTATTTTTCCGGGACTTCTTTCGATTCATGCTCGTCCTGATTTGTTGATTACATTTGCATCTGTTTCTGACCATTGGAATTCACCGGAATCAACAGTGTTGTTAACTTTTTACGCCGATGCGGGGATCACTTTTTCCTTGTTGAGCCTGTTCCTTGACGTGTCTGTAGCTTACGGCACCGATGTATACCCATACCACAAGGGTCATGTTCCAATGACTTTCCTGTTGGGTTATACCTTCTCCCCCTATGTTGACTTGTATGCTGGCTTCACACTGGCTAATTTGATCCCCAAGGTTGGAAAGCCTGCTGATGCCCGTAATCTGACTTTGGGCATCAATGTTCGCTACTAGGAGTCATCTTGCGATCCCCGAAAATTTGCCATTTGAAGAGCTCCTTTCGCTGCTGTCAGAAGCGGTCGGCCAGTTTTTTAGCCCTTTTGGCGGCGTTTGTCTTGGTTTTGGTCTGTCGGCCTGCTTCAGCCCAGATAGTTCCAGTGGTGGAACGCCCCATCATCCTGTCAGAGGGAATTGGTGAGCTTTCTCTTGATGTTAGAGTAGGGTTGAACGCTGATCGTCCAGGTGCGGCTTCCGGCCTTGACAGCGGTATGGCCAGTGACCGTGCTCCAGGTTTGTCAGTGGCATATGGCGCCGGAAAGCGGGTTGAAGTTGGTGCCTCAGTTCCGTACATATTTGCGAACTACAACGTTGACCTGATTCATGCATACAACACGGCGATGAAGGGGTGGCCCCTGCGCAGGGACCTGAATTCCAAGCATCATTTTGGGCCAGTTCAGGTGTGGTCAAAGGTCAAATTGGTCGACTGGGTTGCAGTAGATATTGCGCTTGGCATTCCTTTGGAAAACTTCAGGGCTAACCGAGTTGGTTTTAGAGTCGGGCTGCCGATGAAGTGGACGTTGGTGCAAAAAAAGCTGGCACTGAGATTTCAACCCGACCTGATGTTGGGGATTGGTCGCGCCGACATGAATCTTGGGGCTAAAGTACAGTTAAGCTTTTTTGCAGATGTGTCACTTTTATGGAACCCTCTGCCGTATCTGTATCTGGAGCTTGGTCTTGGTTATGGCAGGTTGCTTACCCCAGCACCCAAGGAAGTGCTTCGAGACTGGCATGCTGAGACAAAGCCGACTGGCGGTGGTTACCTGCCAATCTACCTGTCGTTAGGGTATTCAATAATCGAGATCGTAGACATTAAACTAGGTTTCTCCCTAGACAACCTGACCTCCCTGGGCTCCCCAATCGAAGCCAGAAGCCTGACCCTCAGCGCCACCTACCGTTTCTAGCGCCTCCTGTCCCCGTCCCTCCCCAACCAAGTGAATTTGCCATCAACCTGCGCTACAATCATCCGGCCCTTTGATGGGAGAAATCCGTGAAACCTTTTGCTC
>DUVQ01000067.1 GCA_012840965.1 Oligoflexales bacterium
CCACCATAAGACATAAATGGCAAGGTCAATCCAACGACTGGGAAAATCCCAATAACCATGCCTACGTTAAACACAACCTGCCAGAAGATGATTGCAACAGCCCCCACACTTACTAGCACCCCAAAGCGCTCCCTGGCACTTACAGCTATCCGCAGCATAGCCAAAACTAAAACTAGATAAAGCCCCATTAAAAACACAGAGCCTACAAAACCGCGTTCCTCTGCATATGACGCCAAGATGTAGTCATTGTGCATCTCCGGCAAATATCGCAGCCTGGACTGCACCCCCTGCATACCCCCCTTTCCTAAAACCTTACCGCTACCAACCGCCCAAAGAGCCTGCTCTGGCTGCATGGAGCGGTCTGAATCCTTTTTGATGTCTTTTGCTCCTGACATTGCAAGCCATGTCCTTACCCTTTCCTTTTGATACGGCTGCACGATATCAAGCTGCCATGCCAACGGAATCAACAAAAGGACAATTCCCAAAAGAATCAAGATGGAACGCATTCTGATGCCTTCAAAAAACATCATGGAAAAGCCAACTGCGATGATGACCAAAGATGTCCCAAGGTCAGGTTGAAGCATAACGAGGGCGGTAGGGATTGCAACGTAAAGCATCGGACGCAATAACGCTCGCAGGGTATACCTTTCAGGATTGCGTTCAGCGTGGAAAAAGCGCGCTAAAAACAGCACCAAAGCGGGCTTAACAAACTCCGATGGTTGCAGCGCTATTGGGCCCAATTCAAGCCATCGCTTGGCATTTTTAATATCACGTCCAAAGATCAAAACCAGCACCAAAAGCAAGATTGTAAGCCAGTAAATCGCGGGAGAAAGCTGTTGGAAAAAGCGCATGTCAGTAAAAGTGACAGCTGCTGCAACTAGGACACTCAAAACCACCCAGATCATTTGGGTTCTGTGGAAATCGCCACCTGTGTAACCCGCGGCGTTGGACAAGTTAAACAATCCAACGATCAAGAGTACAGAAACTGCAGCAATGGTAACCCAAACGGCACGGCTAAACTTTTTGGGCTCCCCTCCCCTGATCATGGCCAAATGACCTCCAAAGCGTCTTGTTCCTTAAAGCCTTCCCAGAGGTCAGCAAATTCATCCGAATGCTCGGCGTAGTAAGCTTCTATCACCTTTTTTGCCACCGGAGCGGCCTCAGCCCCACCAAAACCACCATGCTCAACAAATACAGACACAACTACCTGGGGCCTCTTTGCAGGGGCATAAGCAACAAACCAAGCATGGTCTTGCAACAACCAAGCAGCGACATCATTGGAGACATCGGGGCGACGCTCCCTGGCCTGAGCTGTGCCTGTTTTACCAGCATACGGAAGGTCTGGAATCGCCGATTTAAACGCAGTACCCTGCTCGTTATTAACAGCGTCATACATACCAGCCATCATGGCTTGCACAAGCTGCTCAGGAATATCCAGTCGACGAATAATCTCGGGCTGGACCTTGTCATGGGCCAAGTCATGGGGGCCTTTCCAACGCACCAGTTTGGGCTTTAAAACCAGACCACCATTGACCAAGGCAGCGTAAGCCCTAGCCATCCCAAGAGGGGTGGCTCGAACGTCTCCTTGACCAACCGAAGAGTTAATTGCAAAACCTGGCTGAAAGCTTACCCCCTTTTCGCGGTACCAGCTCTCTGTGGGCATAACTCCGGATTGTTCATAGATTTCTACGCCAGTTTTTTCCCCAATACCAAACCAATCCTTGGCGTAGTGGGCGATGAGGTCAATGCCCATTATTTCTCCAAGCTGGTAGTAGTAGGTGTCACACGATTGAGCAAGAGATGGGATCAGGCTCATGTCACCGTGACCACTACGTTTATAGCAGTGAAAACGCCGTCCCCTGTAATCAAAATGCCCAGGGCAGTTAACTACAGTGTCATAATCAAAAATGTTCTCGACAAATCCACCTACCACAGTCATCGGTTTAAAAGTCGAACCAGGTGGGTAAGCAGATACCGCCTTATTAACCATGGGGGCGTAGGCAACCTCTATATCGCGAGCAGCACTGCCTGTAACTGCATGTAGTCGTGGCCCAACTGGCAAAGATGGGTGGCTGGCCATAACCAAGACTTCACCGGTGTGTACATCCATAACCACAACCGCACCGGAACGATGCCTAGACAGTGCCGCCAACGCAACCTGCTGGAGATTTAGATCCACTGACAGGGTAATATCCGTCCCAGGTTCAGGTGGATATGACTGAAGATCCTTGAACATTTCTGGCAGCTCTTCTGGTCGCATTCTGGCCCCGCCAGCCATGCGTACAAACGAATCCAGTCCTGGTTTTCCACGCAAATCCGCATCTAAAGCCCCTTCTATGCCCGTTCGCCCAATCAGGTCCCCTGGCCGATAAGTTTTAGGATGCGCAGCCACTTCCTCGGCATTTACCTCGTTTACAAACCCTAAGGCATGTACAAAAGCAGACCTCATTGGATAGTGACGCACCATTCGCGATTGTATGGAAAAACCCTGTAACTCATGGAGATGACTTTGAATTACAGCCTTTTGATCCATATATTCAGCGCCGCACACTGGGCATACCATCAGTCCAGAATTGCGGTCAAATGACAAGGCGGTCAGGTCCTCAGGACATCTGTTACCAACAAGGTTTTTGTACGCAACCAGACGGTGGAATTTTTTCTTTCCCTTTTTAGCCTCTTCAATCTGCCTGACTATTTTATCAGCCTCGTCCTGAGTCAGTACGCCAAGCTCAACCATTCGCCCTGTCGTGGCCTTTGGGTCTTTCACATATTGGGGAACCATCGTCAGGTCGGCAACTTCGACATCTGTGGCCAAGACAGTTCCATTTCGATCACGTATCGCCCCACGTGCTGGCACTATTCTGTGTTTTACGACGTGACTAATGAGCGCTAGCCCTTCGTAGCGCTCCCCTTCAATCACCTGAACGTAAAACAGCCGGGCCAGCAAAATCAGAAATACTACAACGACTATGATGGTCGCCCAGCGATAATGAGTGTGATATTCAAGTAGCTCGCCTTGCGTCCCAAGCATGAATTTCCTGCCTAGTATCGAAGCCTATTGTAGACTAACGAAGCAATGAACTGGTAGCTGTACGCCCCCTAGAACGACCATCAAATAAGCCAAACAAACGGAAAAGCAGCGGTGAGGCCAAAGTTGTCACCAATATGCGAACAAACAAGCCAGGCCAATCAAATGTATGCCAGCTAAACCCTTCATCAAATAAGAACGAAAGTAGATAAAACAAAGCGCTGCTGATAATCGTTCCCACCAGTGTTAGCGCCATCAAAGGGCCCACCCTGTGCCACTGAAAACGATTGGCAAGCGCCATGCTGCTTAAAAACAAAAGGCCCGCGATTTCCATTTGGATCCCAAAAATTGAACCCACAGCAAAGGAATCGGCAAGAAAACCAATGGCCACGGCGGTAATAAAACTACCCATGCGACGACGCGAAGAGGTAGAAGCCAGATACATCACTGCGATCAACGGCAAATCTACGCTATAGGCGCCAAGCCCAAACAATCCCAAAAACGAGGACTGGGCCGCCATTAAAACAAAAAAAGTCACTAACAGTAAAAAGTACCGCATTTGTTACCGTGCTGGAGAAATGTCTTTCTTTATCTCAGTAACTACCATTACATGGCTCAAAGAACCTGGATTAACAGAAAGAGAAACATCATATTCCCGAAAAGGACCTGCCTGCAGGCTCTTTTCAGCATTTGTGATATAGCCGATTTCGACTCCTCTTGGAAAAACCTGATCATGCCCTGATGTTGTAACAACAGCCCCGTTTTCAAGTAGCGGCTCGTTGACACCCACCTGGAGTCTGGCCATGGATTCATCTTGTCTGCCAGCTCCAATCAACATACCCAGGATTCCACGCCCCAATACTTCAGCAGCCACCCTACTGCGACCGTCAGTTAAAAGCATGACATCGCCAGTTTTATTAGCTGCAGCAACAACCCTACCCACTAGCCCTAGATGAGCCATAACTGCTTGATCTTTCTTTAGTTCCGCATCACCATCAAGCTTAACCACGATTCTAGCAACCCGATAAAAAGGCGTCAGTTCTCGACTTATGACAACCCCTGCAGCCATATCCATATCTCTGCGAGCCTCACCAAGCCCAAGAAGCGTTCGCAGCTCTGCATTTTCGACAGCCAGATTTTTTGCGACGACCACCTCACCAACCAGACGCTCATTTTCTTCAACTAGGCGTTGATTTTCCTTATTTGTGTTGACCAAAAAGATGTAGTTTGAAAAAAACGACCTAAAACCACCAAAAACGGAATTCATACCCTGCTGAGCAGTAGAAGCAACCCCAACAGAAAGACGCCTAGCCAAGGTCGGATTTGTGTTTCGCCCCTGACTTTGAACTATCATAAAGACAATTGGCAACAACAGTGAGACCATCACAACGATGAGAAAGCTATGTTCTGCAAGCCATTTGCGCATCGGGTAATGCCACCGTACAAGAAATAATTAACTCTGGGCGGTACTGGTGCGGAGCAGATTAATGTCGTCCAAGACTCGCCCCGAGCCCAAGACCACGGCAGAAATCGGGTCTTCAGCAATCATCACGGGCAATCCTGTCTCTTCGCGAATCATCACGTCAATGTTTTTGAGCAATGCCCCACCGCCAGCCAGCATAATCCCCTTGTCAACGATGTCTGCGGACAGCTCAGGGGGCGTACCTTCCAAAGCTTCACGTATAGCAGACGCGATGGCTGTTAACGGCTCGGACATAGCCTCGCGGATTTCATCGGAATTTATGACTTGGGTTTTGGGGATACCGTTGACCAGATCTCGCCCTTTTACCTGCATTGTTAATGTTTCAGGTAGCGGGTAGGCGTTGCCCAATTCGATCTTGACCTGCTCAGCGGTTCGCTCACCAATTAACAAATTGTATCTGCGCTTCATGTGGTCTTTTATGGCCTCATCAAGCTTGTCCCCACCGACCTTGGCGGATTTGCTGTAAACAACACCTGACAAGCTGATAACGGCAACTTCTGTAGTACCACCACCAATATCGACAATCATGTTTCCACAAGGCTCAGTAATCGGCATGCCAGCACCAATAGCCGCGGCCATTGGTTCTTCCATCAAAAACACCTCTCTGGCGCCTGCCGATTCAGCTGATTCCCGGACCGCCCTGCGTTCAACTTCAGTAATCCCATGTGGAACACAAATTACAATGCGAGGACGAATCAAGGTGCGACGATTGTGCGCCCTGGCAATAAAGTAGCGAAGCATTGCCTCGGTGACCTCAAAATCGGCGATGACCCCGTCTCTCATTGGTCGAATCGCCTCGATACCACCAGGGGTCCGGCCAAGCATTTCCTTGGCTTCACGCCCAACTGCAAGCACTCGCCGAACGTTTCTTTGGTCAATATATACTGCTACAACTGAGGGCTCGCACGATACTATGCCCCGCCCCCTAACATACACAAGGGTTGTCGCCGTCCCCAGATCTATTGCCAGATCGTTGCTAAACAATCCGTAAAACCAATCGAGCAAATCACCCCCCGCGAACTACGCCCTTTGGCGTAAAAGCCATGCTTTTTATCATAAATTACCAAAACCCTCAATACTTTCCTCAACCTGCCTCATTTGAGTCCTTGGTGGCTTTTGGCGGAAACAGCAGGGACGCCACCACACCTAAGCTGAGGATAAACAAAATAAGTCCCAGCAAAATCAGGTTGAAATGCTCTCCAAGAATTGTGCGCAGCCAGTCGGCAAAAATAATTTTGAAGCCGACTAAAAGCAACACAAAGGCCAAAGCCTTTTTAATGTAACGGAATTTATCGATCATCCCGGCTAGCAAGAAGAACAAGGAACGCAACCCCATGATTGCAAAGATATTACTGGTAAAAACTATGAAAGCGTCGCCTGTTATGGCAAAAATTGCGGGAATAGAATCAACCGCAAAAACAATGTCTGAAAACTCAACGACTATCAGAGCTAATGCAAGGGGAGTAAACAAGATGCGGTTTGGTTTGGCTGATTCGACAGCCAAATCCTCAACGGCAGCCTCACCTGGAACCGCAGGCTCATGAGAGGCGGCGCTTCCAGCCCTGACGATGAAGTGCTGGCCGTGAAAACCCTGGGTCATGGGGATGTATTTGCTTAAAAACTTGACTAGAAAATGTTCCCCTTCTTGTTCCTTTTCCTTGGTGAAAAGCAGCTTCAAGCCAGCAAACAGCAGAAAAGCGCCAAACACCAACAAAATCCAGTGAAAACGAGCGACCAAAGCTGCACCAGCTCCAATCATCACGCCCCTTAGCACTAGGGCACCAACAACGCCCCAGAACAAGACTCGGTGCTGATACATTGGTGGGACACCAAAGGAGCCAAAAATCATCGCGATCACGAATATGTTGTCGATACTAAGCGACTTTTCAACAACATATCCTGTCAGATACTTTATGGCTGCTGTGCGACCGGTGTTAATAACCCCATCTACTGGATCTGGGACAGTACCCAAACCAAACCATTGCCCGTCATAAGCGAAGTAAATGAAAATGGAAAATGCCAATCCCAAGCAGATCCAGACGGTTGACCATATGGCAGCCTCCTTGACCGAGACAACGTGGGAGTGGCGGTGAAAAACGCCCAGATCGAGGGCCAACATAGCGAAAACAAAGGCGATAAAAGCGCTCCAAAGTATGAACATTCTCAGACCCCGTTTCAGTCGAAAGACGCCCGCACGCTAGCATAAGAGCAAGCGACCAAAAGCGCCAAGGAGAGGTAATAATCATTATTTAATCTTTTGCATCGTTTTTATGAACATCGAAGCGTCTGGCCCTTTCGATGACGCCATGCCGCCCATTCTCGATTCATGTGTGGATTTTGGGGCTTTTGGGAATTGACCAGCACGGCGTTTTAGGATAGCTTTCATTGGTGTTGCAAAACCCCTAAAGGAGGGAACATGCGTCAGCTTTCATGGATCTTGGCCGTTGCTGGAGTATTCGTTTTGGTGGGTTGTTCACAGCCCCAAAGTGGACCACAAAAGGAGCGTCCAGAGGTAAACCTGCCGGCTAAGCCGGATTTGGCCGCACGACCTATTGCTGAAAAGTATGCTGATGGCGCTTGGTCGGTTGATGGGCTGACCAGAAAGGCCAGTGAATTATCCGGCCAGGAAGTGACTGTCAGGGGTTCCATTTTAAGCAGGGAACTGTGCGCCGCTGGGGCTGCTTGCAGTGTTGAATCGCACTTCATCTTGGTTGACGACTTAAAGAAACCAGGCAAGAAACTGCAAGTTGTCGGACCGTGGTCTGATTTTGACCTGTCATCCTATGAACTGAATTCAGACCAAACCCTAAAGGGTAAGGTGGCTCAATGGTCACCATCTGGGCGTTTGATCAACATGGATGGGATCCTGGTACTGCCAGTTCCAGAACCCCCAAAGGAAGAAGCTGAAACAGCAGCCAAGTAGCACAAAAAAACAAGGGATCTAGCTTAATTGAACTAGTGGCATACCTAGCTTGATGGGCTGCCCCTTTTCAGGGCCAACGTAATTCCATTGATGATTGTCAGATTGGTTGGCGCCCTTTTCAAAAATCATAACGACGGTCGATCCCAAGTGAAACTCCCCAAGGTCTTCACCCTTTGAAACTGGGACAGGGTCTTTAAAGCTAAGATGACCGTAATCATGCCCCTCGTTTGTTGTCATTGGGCAATATGACAGGGTAATCCTACCGACACCAGCAGCGCCAACCATGACAAGCGCCATCACACGGCCGCTACAATCAATGAAGGTACTAAGACGCTCATTTTGAACAAAGAGCCGGTCCACAAGCTCGGTGGCCTTTGGGGCCACAGTGTAAAGCTTGCCTGGGTTGTGACGACAACTGATAACCTTGCCATCACAGGGAAAATGCACTCGATGATAGTCACGTGGACTCAGGTAGATGGTCACATAGAACGCGCCCTCAAACCTGGGACACAAGCTGGCATCACCCAACAATTCGCCGAGACGATAGGGGCGCCCCTTTGCTTGAAACATCATCCCATCCGTAACTTTCCCAAACTCCTGTATTCGCCCATCACAAGGTGAAACAAGCACATTTGGGTCAGACACGATAGGTCTGGCGCCATCCTTTAAGCGCCTTGTAAAAAACTGGTCAAAAGTCTTAAACCCGCCAGGAGGAACCATATAATCGGCCATGTCCACCTTGTAGACGGTCTTGTAGACTTCGATCAGCCGGTCTAAAAGCTGCTGTGGAAGTGGCAGGTCCGCTATGTGGCCCGCAAACTTCGAATAGTGATTGCTACGCGAGATTTCGTAAAAGATGCGCCGGATAAAATCTGGTGGTTCAACAAACATGGCTCGATAATACTAGAAATTGAGATCGGTTAGCAGTTGTTTGCCATTAAAATCTACAAAATCCAGATATTTGGCTACGCGCTGGCGAAAATCTGTCATTTTAACTTCAGCCAAGGCACGCGGTCCAAACCCCTGGACACAGAAAGAACCCATAACTGTACCTACAACTAGTGCTCGCTTAACGGCTTCAAAGCCAAAATCCTGGATCAAATCCAGATAAGCCAAAGTGCCGCCAGCAAAACTGTCGCCGGCACCGGTAGGATCCACAATATTTTCAACCGGAAAACCAGGAAATAACGCCAGTCCATCAGGAGACACCAAGATTGCACCGTGCTCGCCGCGTTTTACAACTACGGCCTTGGCACCCATGCTTAAAACCTTTTTAGCCGCGACGAGGACGTTGTTTTCCAGCGATATCTGCCTTACTTCGTCGTCATTAACGAAAAGCAGGTCCACAGATGGTAGCAATGCCTCGAAGTCCTCGCGACAAGTCTCGATCCATAGCTCTATCGTGTCCAAGCCGACGAATTTTACATCGCCCACCTGCCTTAAAACCAACGCTTGGAGGTCAGGCTTAATATTCCCCAGAAACAAGACATCTGGACTATGCCAAGCATCTGGAACTTTGGGGACAAAGTCAGCGAAAACGCCAAGGTCCGTCCTTAGTGAGTCACGGCTGATAAGGTCCTCATGATATCTGCCGTGCCAGTGAAAGGTAGAGCCATTGGCTCGTTCTAGGCCGTCCAACCCGATTTTGCGTTCGCGCAGAAAGTTGATGTCTTCGTTTGCAAAATCGTTGCCGACCACAGCGACAAGATTGGGACTGGAAAACAAACTAGCGGCTGTGCAAAACCAAGTGGCAGACCCACCTAGAACCTTGACTGGCTCTTTTCCTGGCAACTCAATGATGTCATAAGCCACTGAACCAATGCTTAACAGACTCACAAGGGCCCCCTTTGGTTATTTGTCCAAATCAAGATAGCGGCCCACAATTGGCGCCAGTCTAGTTTTAGCTGCATCTGGAATTCTTTTGTGGTCAGTCATGATGGCGTTTGCCAAAGCATCACCACAAGAACATGACCCGATTTTATCGATGTTGACGATGGTCTTTGCAATCAAGTCCCGTGCCTTGCCGATACCGCGTGAAAGTGTTGCAACAACGGTTTCCACGCTGACGGCATCATGTGTTTCATGCCAACAATCGTAATCTGTTGGAATAGCTATGGTTGCATAGCAGATCTCTGCCTCTCGGGCCAGCTTCGCCTCAGTCGCATTGGTCATCCCAATAACGTCGACCCCGATATCTCGATACATAAAGGATTCTGCCCTTGACGAAAACTGGGGCCCCTCAATGCAGACGTACGTACCTTTTTCAATCACGTCGATATCAAGTTCTTTGGCTGTTGACTGCAAAAGCCCCCTTAGCGCTGGACAGGTGGATTGTGCCATAGACACGTGGGCTACAATCCCGTCTCCAAAAAACGTGGATTGACGATTGCAGGTGCGGTCAATGAACTGATCGACAAGCACTGGTTTTGCCAGCAGGACTTCTTCCTTCATCGATCCAACGGCGCTTGCCGAGAAAATCCTTGAAACGCCAAGAGATTTTAGGGCCCATATGTTTGCCCGGTAGGGCACTTCAGACGGGGTGAAACGGTGACCACGACCGTGTCTTGGAATAAAGGCAACTTCCACATCGCCAAGCCGTCCGATGCTAATCACATCTGAAGTAGCCCCGTATGGAGTTTTTACTTCCACTTCTCGGACATCATCCATACCATCGAAAAGATATAGACCAGAGCCTCCGATTACTGCAACACGTTTATCCACGGCGAAACCTCCTTCAGATTAATGACATAGCCAACCTAGATTTAATGCTGGCGACAACACAAGCAAGCTAGGTGTGTAGAATGCCTACCAACGAGGATGCATTCTATCAGAACCTGTTGAGGCGGTGAGTTTGGGATTAATCCTCGTCACTCATATCGTCAGTAAGCTCATCGCCGAGTTCATCTTCGCTGTCTACTTCCAAGTTTTCGTCGTCAAGGGTTTCAGGGAGATCGTTGTCAACTTCATCGATCTCGTCGTGATTAAAGGTAGTTTCCTCGACAACCTTGGGTGGCTTGCTGACGTCCACGCCACACTTTGGGCAAGTAGGTGGATGGCGTTTCATGTCGTAAAACTTACATCCACAAGCAAAGCAGACCTGACGCTCACCAAATTTTTCCTTGTCAACCATCGCAATTCCTCACTTAAGAGGCCAAACCAAAGGGCAAAGCCGGCGAATTATACTAAGCTACTACTCATGTCAAGTAACTTTGTATAGATCATCTAAATTAACAGTATTTACCGGTGGCTAATCTTGGGGCAGTTCTAGTAACCATCGCCGGTGGCTTTTACCTTTCCACGGAAAACTCGAAACACCCAGATCGTGTAGGCGAGAACTACTGGCATCCCAATGAGCACAATCACCAGCATGACTGTAAGAGTCTTTTGGGACGAAGAATGGGCAAACGCCGTGAGGTCATATTCGCGGCCAAGAGTAGACGGAACCAAGGTTGGAAACAGGCCAACAAATGCTATCGAGACCTGGCTGGCAATAGTCACGGCGGAGGCCACAAACGCTTTGATTGGGTGGTCCATTCCAATCAGGATAATTGTTGCCGCCAAGCCTCCTAAGGACCCAACTAGGAAGACCCAAAACAGTGGATTGGCAATGCCAAACCGTTCAGGCGCCACAAAGAACGTTGCAATCGTCATGATAATCCACAACGCTGTCCAAGCCATCCAGAACCGTCCAGACATTTTTTTTGCACGGTCGTGTAGTTCGCCTTCAGTTTTGATGGCTAAGAACAGGGAACCATGGGTCAAAAAGATGGCCAAGACAAGAAGACCAACCCCAATGGCGTAGGGATTTAGAAGCGCCATAAAGGTTCCAGCGTGTTCGCCTGCGGCATCAATAGGCACCCCCCGAAGGATGTTACCTACTGCGACTCCATAAAGAATTGGGGGCAAAAGGCTTCCAATCCCAAATGCCCAGTCCCAGGAACGACGCCATCTTGGAGAATCAAGCTGATTTCTGAATGCAAAGGAGACGCCTCTGAAAATCAAGGCCGCAAGCAACAGGTAAAAGGCGATGTAGAAACCTGAAAATACCGCCGCGTAAACGGGTGGAAAGGCGGCAAACAAGGCACCACCAGCCGTCAGTAACCACACCTCGTTGCCGTCCCAGACGGGAGCTATGGCGTTCATATGAATCGCCCTTTCATTTTCATCCTTTGCAAACAGTGACAAGGCGCCAATACCCAGATCGAAGCCGTCAAGGATGGCATAACCAATCAAGAGGATGGCATAGAGGATAAACCAGACTATCTGAAGGACTTCAAGTGTCATGATACCACCTCAGCAGTTTGGGGGACTTCAGGACCTTTGCTCAGTATTCTGCCAAGCACAAAAAGGTACACGAAAAGCAGTAATGCATAGATAGAACTTAGCATTACAAGGCTGAAAATCAGCTCACCGCCTCCAACCGTTATAGACACGGAATCAGCGGTCCTTAGGTAGTTGTAAACAGTCCATGGCTGGCGACCTACCTCAGCGGTAATCCAGCCTAGTTGGTTGGCTATCAGTGGCAACGGGCCTGCAATCACCATAAGGACCAGGAACCACCTAGCGCGTTCTAACAAGTTGAGCTTCCAAAACAATAAACCCAAGGCGGTTAACCCTAAAAAGGCCACGCCTAGAGCCACCATCAGGTGAAACGAAAAGAACGGCAGGCCAAAAGGTGGCAAATCGCTTGCAGGGAAGGCGTCGGTTCCCTTGATTTCAGCGTTTACATCACCAGTTGCAAGCCATGAAGCCATGCCTGGAATTCTGATTTCAGCCGCCAGTCGTGGTTTTTCAGTTTCTTTGTCGACTGTGGGTATCCCAAAAACCGCAAGTGGGGCTTTAGTTTGGGTTTCATATAGCCCCTCAATCACCGCGAACTTTGCTGGCTGATCGCGAGCGACCTGGGAGGCGTGCCAGTGACCGGTTGGGAAAATCGATATGATGGCGAAAATAAAGCCTGTAACAAGTGAAACTTTCAACGCCAGCAACGCAACTTCTTTGCCTTTGTTTTTCAAAAGTAGCCATGCGGCTGCAGCGGCCATAAAGAAGGCGCCAGTTATCATTGCCGCAGTCATCTGATGGAAAAACCGCGGCCACATGGAAGAGTTAAAGACAGCCTCGGTAAATGAAGTCAAAACGGCTCTTCCATTGATAACTTCAAAGCCAGCAGGTGTCTGTTGCCATGAGTTAGCCACCAAAATCCAAAAGGCTGACAGAGTCGTACCGATGGCAACTACAAGGATCGAAAACCAGTGGACCTCTTTCGAGACGCGATTTCGACCAAGCAAATAAACTCCCAAGAAGGTCGATTCCAGGAAGAAGGCAAAGATGGCCTCAGCCGCCAGTGGCGCACCAAAAATGTCTCCAACAAACCTGGAATATGACGCCCAGTTGGTGCCAAACTGGAATTCCATAACGATTCCACTGGCAACGCCTACAGCAAAAGTCAGCGCCAAAAGCTTTGAAAACAGTTTTCCGATGCTCTGCCAAGTCTCGCTTCCGGTACGCCAGCCTACAGCCTCGACGAAAACCAGTATCCAAGCAAGGCCAATGGAAATTGGTGGGAACAAAAAGTGAAAACCCACGGTCACCGCAAACTGTAACCGCGCCAGGAATACCAGGTCCATATGAAATCCTCCGTCTGGGGAAGCCCGCGATATGGTAGCATGGGTTTTTATAAGTGTAAGGCAACTTTGAAATACATGTTGAATTTCGGGACCATATTCATCCACAACCCATAAAACTAGTGGGGATTTTTGGTGGAAAAATTCCTTAATTAGATGTAACATTCGCCGTTCTTGTTTGAACCAACGTAGTGGAGTTGATTGTGAAATACAAAAAACAGTTTTTGGCCTTGTTGGCTCTGTTGGCCTTTGGGTTTTATGCCTGTGAGGGTGGCGGATTGTCTCCCTTCCTAGACGCAATCGACGGGCCATCGAATGATGCTCCTCATGACGGGGATTCCATTGATCCTGAAGACGGTGTCGCCCCGGATCCGGATTCAGCTGAGAGGCCGGATGGCTCCATTTGTACTCCCGGTGAGACGAAATGTGACGGGAGCATCCATAAAAAGTGCAATGCCACCGGCTTAGCATGGGTGGATACTACCTGCGGGGAAGGCACCATCTGCACAAAGGAAGGTTGCGTATCCACCATTTGCACGCCTAACACTGTCGAATGTAATGATGCTGGCCAACGAGTGGTGTGCAACATAGATGGTACCGCATACAGCACCCCAACTGATTGCGATGAAGGCTACGCATGTGTGTCTGGCCAGTGCCTGCCTATGATTTGTACTCCAGGTACTACCGCGTGTACTGCCACAAGTATCTTGTCTTGCGAGGGAGAACCACCACAATGGGTTGAGACTGAATGTGAAGAAAACGAGATTTGCTTTAAAGGCTCATGTGTTGAATGCCTTATTGATGACCATTGCCCAGGTAGCCTCGTCTGTAACGCTGATGGCAAATGTATCGCCGAACCCTTGTCGATTACCACTAAAGACTTGGACGTTGGTCAGATTCAGCAGCCGTATTCAATGCAAATTGAGGCCAGAGGTGGTGACAAGCCTTACTCCTGGAGCCTAGATGCCGGGACGCTGCCTGCTGGGATCAATCTGGCTGCTAACGGGACTTTAGCTGGTAAGCCGACTGAAATTGGCAGCTTTGAATTAACTATAACTGTTACTGATGATGCAGGGGCTACCGCCTCCAAGGACTTTATGCTTCAAATCGTGGATGATGGTTTGACCATTACCTCACGTTCGCCACTGCCGGATTGTGAAGAGGGTACGCCTTACAGCTTTACCTTCCAGGCAATTGGTGGAAGCAAGCCTTATGCTTGGAACGTCAGAGCAGGGGCTGTACCAGATGGCTTGGTGCTGACGGCCAATGGCACCCTTGCTGGTACACCTGTGCAGCATGGTCAATTTGATTTCACTATGCGGGTTGTCGATGACCAGCCTACCAAGGCCGAGGCAGATTTCCATCTGACCTGTAAGATTGCGCCGTTGCAGATTATTGGTGACAAATCCTATAACGTTTTTGTTACCAAGATTGTTATCCTGCCCATGATTACTGTTGTAGAGGGGATCCCAATACCGTACAGCACCCAGCTGCAGGCCAAGGGCGGTGTGAAGCCCTATCATTGGAAAGAGTCTGAGATGTCGGGACTAATA
Organism: Oligoflexales bacterium; assembly: GCA_012840965.1. GTDB lineage: Bacteria > Myxococcota_A > UBA9042 > DTJE01 > DTJE01 > DUVQ01. Next base: position 14,612 of record DUVQ01000067.1, read on the forward strand.
AAGACATTGATTCCTAAAGCCGGGATTCCTCAGGGTCTGACGCTTGCTGATGATGGTAAACTTTCGGGCGCTGTCACCGACACTTCTCAGGTGTTTGAGTTACAGGTTCCGTTGATGCCAAACTTACCAAAACTTACAGGCTTTTTCTTTATGGCCGAAGTCACCGACTCACAGTCGCCAGCCGACTCAGACCAAGCGATCTTCCTAATCCCAACCATTCCAATAGACTTCGGTGGTGGTGGCGGACTGTTCTAGTGTAGGCGCTGTCCCCGCCCCTGCCCCTACCCTCTGCGTCCGATCCTGATCGCTTGCCTTACTAGACCATCTACCAGTTCAGGAAAGGACAGGCCGGCAACAGCTGCTGCCTTAGGGAATAGAGAAACGTCTGTTAGCCCCGGAATGGTGTTTGTTTCCAGCGTCATCAGTTCACCAGATGCTGTCAGCATGAAATCAGTTCGAGAAAATCCACTTAGCATCAAAGCGCGGTGTGCCGCCTCGGCGAGTCTTGAAACGGCCTTGGTCTGCTGCTCATCAATCGGTGCTGGGCAAATCTCATCCGTTTCTGCGGCATCGTACTTTGCTTCGTAATCAAAAAATTCGCGTTTCTTTACAACAATTTCAATTGGAGCCAAGGCCTTGGGCCGGCCTGTTGTCGGGTCCTCAAGCACCGAAACGGAAAGCTCACGACCGGGACAAAAGGCCTCGATCATCACCCTGTCACCAAGTTTAAACACCTCTTTGACAGCGTCCGAAAGCTTGGCCTGCTGTCGAACGATGTAAACACCAAGACTGCTGCCCTGACGTGGCGCCTTGACCACACAAGGCAAGCCTATCTCATCTATAACCCTGTCTTGCCACAGGCCATCAGGGTCCAGATCATCTAAAGCCAACAAAACAGCATCAGGTGTTGGGATGTTGTGAGTGTTATAAACAGCCTTGGCAAGCCATTTATCCATTGCTACTGCCGAACCAATCACATCTGCCCCAACGTAAGGTAGGCGCATAAGGTCACAAAGTGCTTGGAAACGTCCGTCTTCACCATAAAGCCCGTGAAGAGCCAGAAAGACACAGGCAGGTTCGAGCGCCGCAATTTTGCTTGTGGCCGCCCCCAGCTCAACATAGGGCAGGCTGTCGACTTGATTCAAATCAAACGTTTCAAGTTTGGGAAATGCAAAACGGCCATCACGCCCGACGATTACTGGAACAGGCTGCCACTGTGTTTTAGCAAGGTTTTTCGTGACAGTCAGGCCAGAGCGTAAAGAGACCTGATGCTCAGTTGATTCACCACCCATCAGGACGACGACTTTATTTGAACTCAATGACACCCCCAAGGAATCAGATGGTAACACCACCACAAGGGTCACGCCGAACTACGACGCTGCCTTCCTTGATCACCTTTGCCACCTTTGACCCACCGTACTCATAAAACGGGCCAACAGGGTCAGCTCCGCGAAAGATCACAAGGTCCCCTTTGTAGCCAGGCTTCACCATACCTACAAAATCCTGCAAGTCCAAAGCCGCGGCAGCATTGATGGTTATTGCCTCCCACACCTCCATGGCACTCATCCCCATGAAGGCCATCGCGAAACTACCCATCAGCGGCAGATTTAAAGTAACTGACGAACCTGGATTGTAGTCGGTGGACAGCGCAATCTTGACACCCGCGGCCTGTAGCAGTTTTGGATCCGGAAAATCAGGCTTGCACATACTGACAGCACAGCCTGGCAATAAAACACCAACAGTGCCAGCCTCGGCCAGCGCCTTGGCATCCTGTTTTGAGGCAAAATCAAGATGGTCCGCTGAAACAGCACCAAGCTCAGCTGCAAGCAAGGCCCCACCTGTCCTGGCTAGCTGCTCCGCGTGGATTTTAGGCTTAAGCCCAGCCAAAAGACCTGCCTTTAGGATCCTGCGAGACTCGTCAACGCTAAAGGCTATGGACTCGCAAAAAACATCACAAAAAACGGCTAGTTGCCTTTGAGCCACTTCTGGGATCCAACGATCACATATGTCATCCACAAACGCGGCGCGATTTTCCTTGGCTTCAGCAGGTATTGAATGGGCGCCTAAAAAGGTCGAGACGATATCAACCGGGGTTGCCTTATCCAATCTTGCCGCGACATTAAGCAAGCGCATCTCAGAGTCAAAATCAAGGCCATACCCAGATTTAGCCTCAACAGTAGTTACCCCCTGAGCCAAAAAGCTATAAACCCGTGGAACGGCCAGCTCAAAAAGCTGGTCTTCACTGGCCTCTCTGGTGGCCTTGACCGTCTTAGCTATCCCGCCGCCACGCCTGGCAATCTCGGCGTATGGCACCCCAGTGGCCCTTGCCTCAAATTCATCTGACCTACCACCTGCAAATATCAAGTGCGTGTGGCACTCAACAAGGCCAGGAGTCACAAGGCCGCCATCAGCATCAATTACCGTGCAATCTTGGTACAAATCTAAATCAAATTCAGCGCTTGGACCAACCCATTCAATCACACCATCTTTTATGACAACTACTGCATCGGCAATTGCCAGCCTATTGCTCATGGTAAGCAATAGGCCAATGTTTTTAACTACAAGTAAACCCATTGCTTTATTTACCTTTTTTCTTCTTGCCTTTTGTAGTCAGCCCTTTCTTTGTGGTCAGTTCCTTTGCAGAGTTGATCCAGATGGCAACTGTCTCAACCTCGGGCACTTTGCCAAGTATTTCAACCTTTTCATTTGTCTTTTGTATCAGCAGTGACAAGTTATCAGGGTCTTGTTTAGCCAGCATTTCAATATTTTTGATACCACCAGCAGTAAGAACCTTGGCAACCTTGGGACCTATCCCATTTACGCCAAGCAGGCTACAAAACGCTCGCCATTCACGAACAGTCTTCACACTGACGGACAGCTTTTTTGCCAATCGCTTGGGCGACTTAGCGCTTTGCTCAAGCAATTGGCTGGTAGTCTCAATCCCCATCCCAGCCATCTTGGTTACCATGGCCTCATCTACCAAATCAATTGAGTCCAAGTCATAATGACTGGCCATAGCCAATCTGGTCGAAGAAAGCGCTAGCGTGAACACAAGGATGACGTGTCTATGATTTATTAAAACCATGTTATTCCCCTGAACTGTTGAAGTGATTTAATGAAACGAAGCCTCTAAAAGCCCCGTTTAACTTCTGGCAAGAAGAATGAAACACCCAGCATAAAGATTGGATTCTGGGTCATCCTGCTTTTGGCATTTTTGACCTCTTTCCTGGGCACCATGTAGTCGTTAACCGAGAGATTGATAGACAGCAGCTTGATGGGGAAATATCTGACTCCACCACCAACAAGGACCCCAACCGTCATGGACCCAGGATGATTTTCCCAATCTTTGTAACTGATGGTGGCTAGCCCAACCCCAAGATTGATATGAAAATCGGCATAACCAAGATGCTTTCCACCCAATACCAGCTTTCCACCATAAGGTACAACGGAAAGTTTGGCTAACGCCATCAACCCCAACCCAGACCTTGCCACAGCGTAAGTGTTTGGGTCTTCGATTCGACGCCCCTGCTCCTCGATATTCTTGGTCAGGCTCGTCTTAAAGCCAACTCCAGCATAGCCAATCTCAAGACCGGCAGCTAGCCAATCAAGAAAGTGATACTGGTAGCCGGCTTGAAACATCAAGTTGGTCACATATGACTTACCCAGAGTCACACCAAGAGATGGAGTTAATTCGTGACGCCCCTTGCGCATCAGATTCTGATGGCGGACAGCAGGTGCATCAACGATATTCCCCCTCTGTGCAAAGGCCCCAGATGAAATCATTAGGAGACCCAGGATCAGCGCCAGTCGCTTCATTGCCCTCGCCCCCGTCATTTCTCAAATTTATATTTGTGCTTGAAGGGCACAAACAAGCCAAAGCCAGCAGTGAACACAACGTTGTTCACGATCTTACCCTTGTGAGCGTAATCTTCCTTGAAGATATAGTCGCGCACATCAAAATTAAGTGTGATCCACTGGGCAAGAACGAAACGAACGCCGGCTCCAAAGTTACCAGACCCGTGATAATTGCCGTGTAGGGTTTTATTAACACCACCACCAGCAATAAGGTAAAAATCCCAATTAATCACAGGGCCCAGAGTACCAAACCACAGGAATTTTCCAGTGACCGGCACGTAGCTAATATGCCCACCAGCGTAAAAATCCATCAGCCGCTTTTCCGGAAAGACTTGGAAAGATTCGCCAACCTCGGTGGCCAAATCAGTCTGCCATCCCCAGTACTTGATGTAGTCGCCGCCAATAGACCATTCGTCGGTGATGTGAAACCGCACTTGCACACCGGCTCCAACGTGCCTGGTGAAATTTTCGTTCAAAGGCAAGTTGAATGTCGGCTCTATTTCCAGCCTTAAAGCCTTGACGAAAGGCTTTTGCTGGATCACGCGGACGAATTTCTCGCTACTTTCGCCTTTAACCTCAACTACGGCCTCCTCTTTGGCACCATCTTTGGTCCCTTGAGCCAAGACCGGCATTGTAAGCAAGCCGAAAGCCACGACTACGAGAATTCCAGATCCCCAAGTCTTCATGAGGCCCCCATGTCACACATCCGCTTCATCAAAAACCACTCAAGCCAGTCGACGACTTCAACTCGCCTGGCAAATGGTCCAGAGGGGTTGACTTTACCCGTGCTGATGTCAAACGTCAAATTCAATCAAAAGCCTCGCTAGTCAAATCTTGACGCGGCTTAATGAATCACACCAAATGCTTCCAAGCCAGGTAACTAAGCACACGCTAGGTTACCACAAGTTCATACAAACACTGAAGCAAAATCATCTAATCGTGTACGGAAAGGGAACTGTCATGGAGTCACCCCTAAATTGGGGGAATTTGGTTCCACGAAGTACGCCCACCACACACGCTTCAGCTGCGCCAGCCCCGGTTGCCGTGGCGTTTGTTACCTTTCCAGAACTATCTATCACAACACGTGCATTAATTCGCGCAGGAGTAGCAACCCCGGCTTTGTTTACACAATCGGCTATGGCCTTTTGCCTGCCACCCAGGGCAGTTTTGATCTGACCTGCAGACAGCTGTGCTGGCAAATTACTGGCCGTTCCACCACCACCACCCTTGTCGGCAGGCTTATCATCAGCGGCACCACCTCTACCACCCTTATACTGGGCTAGCAGGGTGTTGGCATCAACAACTCCAGGCGCTGCGGCCTTCGGCGCAGGCTTGGCCTCTGCTCTTGGTTTGGGTTCCACGGCTGGTTTTGGCTCGGCAGGCTTGGCGGCGACTGCTGGCTTCTTAGGCGCAGGAGCTTCGGCCTTTTTCTCGGGTTCGGGGGCAGCAGGGGCTTCTTCTGCCGCTGGAGCCTCGGCAGCTGGCGCTTCTGGAGCGGCTTGAGTAACTGGCTCTTGTGCCTTGGGCGCTTCTTGCTGAGGTGCTGGCGGCTGGGGCGCTGGGGGGGCCTCAGGCGCCGGGGCTTGTTGAACTATAACCACCTGCTCAGGTACTGTTTCGGCAGGTTTTTCACCCTTTGCTACAAACATGTATGCGCCAGCAGCCACAACCGCAATCACGGCTACACCGATGACAGCGAATATAATCGCTCTGCGCTGTTTCTTTTTCCTGGCTAAGGCCTCGGCAACATGGCGAATCTCAGAGGCATCCAGCGAAATAAAGCCAGTCTGGGCACGACCGGAAGCACCGGCAGCAGCAGGTGAAGCGCCGGCAACTGGGATCAAAGTCTCAGGTTGCACAAGAGCAGGCTGCTGTTGAGTCGTACGCTTGCGAACCTTGTAGTCGTCCAACGAGAACAAAACAGACGTTTCTCGACGCTGCCAAACCATCGGGTCAGAAGTGCCTTCCTGTGCACCATCACTCTTGCTCTCAGGCAAATCGTCCCCACCAGACTTGGTTTCAAAGGACATCACCTGGCCGGCATCACCTTGATCATCCGCGGGGAATCTGTCTGCAAACTCCTCGACATCTGCCGCCTTCAACCATGCCTTGAACCCCTTGCGCCACACCAAGGAATCTGCCTTTAAAGCACCCGATTCAAAGCGTTGATTAACCTCTTCAACGGTCAATGGGCCCTGTTTTTCAGTCCCAATAGCTACAAACCATATCGCCTCAGATGCAGGAGCCTCTTCACCACCGCCCGATGCAACATTAATGACATGGCCGCAATTCTTGCACCTAACCTTGAATCCACCGGCAGAGGCCTTTCCTTTGGGCAGTCGATAAGAAGTGCTACATTTCGGACATTGAACCTTCATTGTGTGCCCTCCGAATCCATCAAAGACGAAAAAACCGGCTTTAAAAAAAACCGGCCCCTATTATAGACCACAAAACAAGTCTTGTGTGACCCAAAGAATAAGTAATATCACATCTGTGTCACACAATGTGTTTTTTACGCTCTTTTTTACCCACCTTTCCAAGGCTCGCTAAGCTGCAAATCCGCGATAGACACTGGCTCTACGCTTGAACTGATTAGCCAGCAAAGGCACCAATTCATCAACAAAATCCACTATTTTCCCAGCAACCTTGCCTTCATGAGGCCTTAGCGCTCGTCCCAAAACCTGGGTGGTTTTGGCCACATTTCCATTGGGGATGGTCAAAAAAACCGTGTCAATGGCAGGCAAATCAAACCCTTCACCAACCATGGCAGGTGTAGACACCAAAATCTCGGTCTGCCCTTTAGTAAAACGGTCAAGCACCCCTTCACGGTCCTCTTTACTCATTTTACCTGTCAGTACTTCGGCCAAAACTCCGTGTTCTGTCAAGGTTTTAGTGATGGTCTCACAATGAGCAACTCGCTCACTTAAAACTAATGAACGATTACCCTTGTGCTGCATGATTGCCTCAATAATCAGTGCGTTTCGCTTTGCGTCTTTAACTAGGCGATTGATTAAGCGACTGTAATCGTTACGATAAGCCCCTTTAAATGCTGTCTTAACCACCACCGTCTCTGATGGAGTAATGGCCCCAGACGCCACCAAAGTCTGAGGTTTAACTTTGTGAATGATTGGACCTACCACATCGTAGAGCACAGGATGCAACCTATCCTTTCGTGTCGGTGTTGCAGTAAGGCCAATTCGATATCTTGCAGTGAACTGCTGGACGACGCTCTTGAAGGTCTCAGCCGGACAATGGTGAGCTTCATCCAAGATTACCAACCCAAATTTGTCACGATATGGAGTCAAATCACGGCGCAACAGTGTCTGTACCATGGCCACAGTAATCGGTTGCCAGTCTTCCTCACCCCCTCCAACGCGACCCACCTCGACATCCAAAAACTGTTCCAGGCGTTCGATAGTCTGTTCCAACAAAACCGACGTGTGAACCAAAACCAAGGTGGTCGTTTTCAAAGCGGCGGCTAGGCCAGCGGCGATAACCGTCTTGCCAGACCCAGTTGGCGCTTGAATTACCCCGTCTCTTTCTTTTATGGCCGCTTCAACTGCCTGCTCTTGGTAGTCCCGCAGCACCCCGTTAAACGTCAGGTCAGGCAGAGGTGGCATGACTGTCATGTCCTGGACCACATACTCCACGCCTTCAAAAAAGGGTGCCAATATTGAACGAGCCCCCCTTGGCACGGACACAGTTCCAGCCTTGTTTAGCGAGTACAAATCAATCAGTCTAGGAATGTGTTTACAAGGTCTTCGATAGCGTCTGGCGTCCCAATAGACAGGGTTGTCAAAGGTAAAGCGCTTTTGCAGCTTCTCACGGATGGCCGGCCATTGAGGATGTCCTGTTGTATCTTGAATCTTAAGTTGATCAGTTATAAAAAAAATCATCGCTAATGGTATGCCCAAAAGTTCAGTAGGTGTCAAGCAGGAAGGACGCACCGATTCTTGGGGCGGCAGCTGCCCATCCCTCCAAAGTTACAGGGGGCTAACGGCAGGGCTGTACTCGGGTCTCTGTTGTAGATTTGCAAGTCCTTCTTCCCACTAAATCGCATCTTTTTATGTACGTGTTACTTTCACCACATTCTGGCACAAAGCTATCCCAGCCAGCTTTAAAACTACAACCGGCCTCCTGACCACTAGTTACAAGTTCACATTTACCAACTGTTTGGTACCGCTTTTCGGCCTCAAAATCGCAGTTGTAGTCGAAGTTATTGCAGTTGCTTTTCGTCTCAAACCATTCGGTGACATCTTGATTGACATTTGCGTCGTTGTCACAACAGTCACCAGGTTGATCTGCATAACCTGGTGGCACTCCCCCATCCTCCAAGGGGCAGACACAGACAAACCGAGAATACTCGTTTCCGTATCCGTCACCGTCGCTGTCTATCAAGAAGTCCAAACAACCGTTGGCGTCTGGTTCGTCAGTGGCTCCATCGCAATCGTTGTCAAGGCCATCGCAGACCTCTTGTGATTTTTCGCCAGGGGTACACTCGTTTAGCTTTCCATCGGTACATTTTTGCACTTCCCTGAAGCACTCGCCGACACCACAGGTAATGGTAGTACTGGCGTCAACTGGATCGTAAACACAGCCTGATGCAGGATCACAGCTGTCTTCTGTGCATGGGTCTTTGTCGTCACACACTATTTCAGGGCCACTTACACAGTCTCCATCCTGGCAAGTGTCCGGGGCGGTACACATATTGCCGTCAGAGCAAGAGGTATCATTGTCAACCGGGACTTCAATGCATTCGCCATCGGCACATTTGAACTGATGGCACACTAAAGGCTGTCCTTTACAGTCCGCATCTACAACGCACTGTGAAGGCTCGGTACCATCGTCGCCTTCGACCATATCGTCGTCGGTGATTTCGATATCCTGGCCCTGGGTTTCTGCTTCATCTTTGGGGACTGTTGTGTCCTCGTCAGCAACCTCAGCATCATCGTCCGGGATTGTGGTGTCCTCGTCAGGCTGTTCACGGTCCTGTTTGGCGTCATTTAAGACGTCGCCGCCTGCACCATCGTCAGTCTTGGTATCGTCAAAGATTTCCGAGTCCGGATCGTGGGTATCGAGAGTGGACAAGTCGTCCTCTCCCTTGCATCCTAACGCAAGCAACACGGTCAGAACTGATAGTAGGATAATACGTAGCTTCACAAAAGCTCCTAAAAAATCGATGCAAAATTTTAGTATTCGTAACCTGTAAATTCAATGACCTTTGATCCAAAAAGCACCGGCTAGTCTTGGAGCAGGAGGCGGGGACAGGGGTGGGGACAGGAAGACGTTTTCGCTGTTCTGCAGGATTTGGAGCTAAAAAGAGGTCGAGAGGGCACCCTGCAACATGGTCCGGGGGCAATCCTGGAGGGCGCTATCGGGAGTTGCCGGGACCCGACGTCTCTTGGTTGACATGAAGGACGCGCAGCG
>DUVQ01000068.1 GCA_012840965.1 Oligoflexales bacterium
AGGGGAAGCTTGGATTCCGGGGGAACACCGATGTGGTGGTAACTCCAGACGGTAAAACGGCACTGATATCCGCCAGAAAAGATAGGTTCGTCTACTTTGTTGATATATCGAACCCGAAGGAGCCGTCTATCAAGGGTAATGTCCTTATGCCTATAAATCCCTCAGGTATCGCGATTAGTGCAGATGGAAAATACGCAGTTGTCATCGGGTATGGTCAGCTCGTTGTAGTTATTGATATTGAAGCCATGGGTGTGGTAGACCTTTTCGATCTGGCCAAAGGGAATTTCAGTTTTGGTGAAATCGCTCCTGATGGAACCGTGATTATTGGCTATTTTAATCAGAAATCCATTGAAGTCTTTGTGCTGTCAGAGAATGGAAAGTTAACTTGGAGTGGGTCTCTTGATTTGACGGAACACTCGTTTACTCCCAGGGATATAGCGGTTGCCCCTGATGGCAAAACAGTGTTAGTTTCCGGAATAGCAGGCGTTGATTCTCCTACCAAGCACCCATCCCAGGCACCTGTCACCCCCTCGTACCAGCTCATGGTGCTTGAGATCACTTCTCCAGGTGAGCTTGAGATAAAAAACGTGCTTCCGGATATTCCACGTGTGGTTCATTCAGTTGCTTTTGATAGGGCTGGTAGGCATGCGTATATGCTCGGTTGCGGTTCCATAGCTGGTGGTTCCGGGAATAAGGGGCCAGAAGAAGAGGACGTGAGCAGCCTGCTTATGGTGGGTAACATTGAGTCTCCTGGGGTCTTTACATTCGACGCAAGTCGCCATGCCAAGCTTCAATCTAACTTACCATGCCTAGGCTTGAACTTTAATTCGCTGGTGGTTCGTGATGACAAAGCCTTTGTTGGATACTCGCTCAATGTATTTGTGGGGCATGCTAACTCCGCCGAATTCGTTTCCTTGGTCGATCTGAATACGTTTGTGGTAAAACGCGTTCCCGCGCCGGGTTCAGTCACCAGTTTGGCGAGGGTACCGCTTAATACAATCCCAGCCAATGTGCTGGAAGGAACGGCTAGCTGTGTTGGTGCTTGTCTTGAGCCTTTCGCCATCCGAGGCTTTAACGTAGCTGGCTTCAGCCACGATCAGCAGTGCTTCTGCGACGCAGATTGTGCGTTATGGGGCGACTGCTGCGATGACTATGCGGATGCGTGCAGTGGTTGCGACCGAATGACATGCGCTGGGGGAGCGGTATGCGTAAACACAAGCGATGGCTACCAGTGTGGCTGTCCGCAGGGTTCACACAAGAATAATGAGGATGGGTGTGAGTTGGATGATGTCTGTGGCTCAGAGGGTGGTGCAGACTTATGTGGTCCAGATGCTACTTGCGAGAATCAGCCGGTATTCGGTGGCCATATATGCTCGTGTGGGGAGGATTCAGTCTGGGACGGCATCAGTGGCTGCATGTGCGATTTCGGTCACGAGCAACATGGTGACGCCTGCGTAGACATCGACGAGTGCGAAAGGAACCTGTACGACTGCCCGGAAGGCACTACTTGTGTGAATATCCCAGGCCGGTACGTCTGCCAGCCCCTTGAGCCGTAGTCCCAAACCACTTCACCACCTGTCCCTGATCCTGCTCCTGCCTCCCAAAATTCTGTTTTCTCAGTTCCCAAAATCCTATAAACTCACCACGGTTTCCTAGACTGTCTTTTACGGAGTTTGGAGATGCTCAATTCAAAGTTGGTTGGGGCATCCGTTGCCCGGTTTGGCATCGCCGTCATTCTTGGCACAGCGCTCGTGTTGGCCGGTTGCGGTGGCGATGATGACACACCCGATGATGTGATAACTGACAACGTTGCGCCAGATGAGGTAGCGTCCGATGATATTACCTCTGATGACGTGGCCGATGACAGTGTAAGGCCCGACAATGTTACCTCTGATGAGGTGACGTCCGATGAAGTGACGTCAGATGAGGTGACGTCCGATGAAGTTACCTCAGATGAAGTTACCTCAGATGAAGTTACCTCTGATGAGGTGACGTCCGATGAAGTTACATCTGATGAAGTGACGCCTCAGGAGTGCGACACCGGCTACGTCTTGGAAGGGGATGACTGCGTCGACATCGACGAATGCGTCCTTGGCACCCATAACTGTCCGGCAGATGCGGTCTGCAAGAACACCGATGGCAGCTTTGAATGCGAATGTCCGGCAGGTTTTGTTTGGGAGGGCAGTGCTTGCTTGGATGCAGCAAAATGGGTTGTGGTCGCGTATTACAGTGGCGGTATTGGCATGCTTGACACGGATACGATGATTCTTCATGGTCCGTTCCTGCAGGGGAAGCTTGGATACGAAGAGAACATGGATGTGGTGGTAACTCCAGACGGTAAGACTGCACTGTTATCCGCCACAGAAGATAGGTTCATCTACTTTGTTGATATATCGAACCCGAAGGAGCCGTCTATCAAGGGTAATGTCCTTATGCCTATAAATCCCTCAGGTATCGCGATTAGTGCAGATGGAAAACACGCCGTTGCCTTTGGGGCTGGTCAATTCATTGTAGTTATTGATATTGAAACCATGAGTATGGTAGACCTTTTCGATCTGGCCAAAATGGGCTTCGGTTTTGGTGAACTCGCCCCTGATGGAACCGTGATCATTGGTTCTTTTGGTCAGCAATCCATTGGCGTCTTGGTGCTGTCAGAGAATGGAGAGTTAACTTTTAGTGGGTCTCTTGATTTGACAGAATACGCATTGGCTCCTGCGGGTATAGCGGTTGCTCCTGATGGCATAACTGTGTTGATTTCTGGAATGCAAGACGTTAATTCTGCTACCAAGCACCCATCCCAGGCACCTGAGGTTGGTGACACCCCCTCGTACCAGCTCATGGTGCTTGAGATCACTTCTCCAGGTGAGCTTGAGATAAAAGGCGTGCTCACGGATATCCCACGTGTGGTTCAGTCAGTTGCTTTTGATAGGGCTGGTAAGCGTGCGTATATGTTCGGTTGCGGTTCCATGGGTGGTGCCACGAAGAAGGGGCCAGAAGAAGAGGAAATGAGCGGCTTGCTGATGGTGGGTAACATTGAGTCTCCTGGGGTCTTTACATTCGATCCGAGTCGTTCTGCCAAGCTTCAATCTAACTCACCATTCGTACCCATGGGCTTTAATTCGCTGGTGGTTCGTGATGACAAGGCCTTTGTTGGATACTCGTTCAATTCGATGTTCGGGCATGCTAACTCCGCCGAATTCGTTTCCTTGGTCGATCTGAATACGTTTGTGGTAAAACGGGTTCCCGTGCCGGGTGCAGTCACCAGTTTGGCAAGGGTACCACTTAACACAACCCCTGCTAATGTGCTGGAAGGAACGGCTAGCTGTGTTGGAGCTTGTTTTGAGCCTTCCTTCTTCCTAGGCTTTAACGTAGCCGGCTTCAGCCACGATCAGCAGTGCTTCTGCGACGCAGATTGTGCTCTATGGGGCGACTGCTGCGACGACTATGAGGATGCGTGCAGTGGGTGCGACCCAAAGACATGCACTGGGGGAGCGGTGTGCGTAAATTCAAGCGATGGCTACCAGTGTGGCTGTCCGCAGGGTTCACACAAGAATAATGAAGATAGGTGTGAGTTGGATGATGTCTGTGGCTCAGAGGGTGGTGCAGACTTATGTGGTCCGAATGCTACTTGCGAGAATCAGGAAGTGTTCGGTGGCCATATGTGCTTCTGTGGGGAGGATTCAGTCTGGGACGGCATCAGTGGTTGCATGTGCGCTCTTGGTTTCGAGGAGGATGGTGCCACCTGCGTGGACATCAACGAGTGCGAAAGGAACCTGCACGACTGCCCGGAAGGCACTACTTGTGTGAATACCCCAGGCTGGTACCGGTGCCAGTCCCCCGCGCCGTAGTCCCAAATCACTTCACCTAGCCTGTCTCTGTCCCTGTCCCCGCTCCAGTCCCTGCCCCTGGCCCTGCCCGCACCTACGGCAACCAAACATTTTCATAACCCACTGTTGCATCTTGTTACATAGTTCTTAAACTGACAAGATAAACTGCCCAATTGGGCGGGTTGCATCGGAGGTGCTAATGAGCGACGTCGAAGTCAGTGATGTGTTGGCCAACGATAGTAAAGGACGCCGTCGTAAGCGATTGATCTTCATACTGTCTATTGTCCTGGTGTTAGTGGCTGGATTTGTCATTTACAAGGTCGTCCAAAACAGGGCCCCAGATCCTGCATCGCAATATCAGACAGCCGAGGTAACTAAAGGCCGCTTGGAAGTTGTCGTGTCCGCAACTGGTACTGTGGATGCCAGAAACAAGGTCGAAGTAGGCGCTGAAGTCAGTGGCCGCTTAGTGGAAGTTTTGGTGGACTTTAATGACCACGTTGAGCCTGGTCAGGTGCTGGCCAGAATTGATCCAACGCCGTTTGAGCTTGACGTGGCCCAGTCCCAGGCACGAATGCAGTCAGCCAAAGCAGCCCTGTTGACGGCCCAGACCACCGAGCAAGAAAGCCGCCAGAATCTGCAACGTTTTGAATCGCTGGCGGCTGAAGGTTTGATTTCCAGACAGGACCTGGATTCTTCCAGGGCGGCGGCTCAAAGGGCAAAGGCGTCGGTTGCGTCTGCGCAGGCATCGGTGGCCGAGGCTATGGCCGCTCAGGATGCCGCCGCGACTAGGTTGGCAAAAACCGTCATTAAATCAACTATTTCAGGCATTGTTTTGGACAGGAAAGTCGAAGCAGGTCAGACAGTGACCGCTGGCTTCCAAACGCCCCAACTGTTTGTTTTGGCTACCGATCTAAGTGAGATGGAGCTTAAGGCAGCCATTGATGAATCTGATGTTGGTGACATTCGGGAAGGTCAGGAGGCCTTGTTTACAGTTGATGCTTATCCAGGCAGAAAGTTTCGATCCAAAGTGTTAAACGTTCGTAATGTTGCAGTGTTAACCCAGAATGTGGTTACTTACGAGGCCATTTTATCAGTCGATAACGATGACCAAGCCCTTCGCCCAGGTATGACTGCCACAGCTACGATTATCACTGCCAAGGTTGAAGACGCAGTTTTGGTCCCAAACGAGGCCCTTCGCTTTAAGCCACCAAAACCTGAATTGGCCCAAAAGAGCAAGCCTTCTGGAAACCCCTTCAGGATGGGACCTCCTCCAGGGATGTGGGGTGGTAGGCGGGGTGACCAAAGGGACCAAGGTCCTTCGGTGGCTGGCTCTCCAGGGGAAGTCTACAGGCTGGTCGATGGTCAGCCGGTTGCAGTCAATATAATCAGGGGTGAAACTGATGGAGATAACACGGTTATTTTAGAAGGCGACCTTAAGCCTGGCGAGCTTGTCATAACTGATCTGGCCTTGAAAACGGGGGCAAAGTGATGTCATCTGTCATCGAAACGCCCCTGATTAAACTTCAAGGCATGTCAAAGCACTATGGTAAGGGTGAGTCCTTGGTGAAAGCCTTAGACGGCATTGATCTGGAGGTCAGCAAGGGCGAGTTCTTGGCTGTGATGGGGGCTAGCGGTTCTGGTAAATCGACCTGCATGAACATGTTGGGCTTTTTGGATTCCCCAACTGCTGGAAAACACTACTTTAGAGGCGTAGACGTCTCCACTTTGGATGGCGATCAAAGGGCATTGCTGCGGCGCCATTTCATAGGTTTTGTGTTTCAAGGGTTTAATCTGTTGGCGCGCTTAACAGCCAGGGAAAATGTTGAGTTACCCTTGATTTATCGCAGGATGCCGGCCGCCAAACGTCGTGAACTTTCATCAATTGCCCTTGAAAAGGTTGGGCTTAGTGATCGGGGACATCATCTGCCAAGCGAGCTTTCAGGTGGCCAGCAGCAAAGGGTGGCGATTGCAAGGGCGCTTGTTACTACGCCGTCACTGCTTTTGGCTGACGAGCCGACTGGAAACCTAGATTCCAAGACGACCGTCGAAATAATGGATTTGTTGGTCAGCCTCAACAAAAATGAAGGTATTTCCATTGTCATGGTTACCCACGAGCCAGAAATGGCTGAATATGCCCAACGCATTGTTGAATTCAAGGACGGCCGAATTATTAGGGATACTGGCATCAAGGGGGTGAACTGATGTTTTGGAGCACCCTGTTAATGGCCTTGCAGGAAATCAGGCGCAACGCGTTGAGGTCGTTTTTAACGATGCTTGGAATGGTCATTGGCGTTGCGGCCGTGATTACCTTGGTGTCAGTAGGGCAGGGGACTACTGCTCAGGTCACTGCTGATATCGCCAAGATGGGCAAAAACCTGCTAATGGTATTCCCAGGTTCTGGTTCCCGTCGTGGTGGAACTGCAACGGTGGCCCCGCCTTTTAAGAACGAGGATTCAGCCGCGCTGGCCAAAGTCCCAGGTGTCGCGGCTATCGCCCCAGTTGCCTCAAGCAACCTGCCTGTGGTGCATGGAAACAAAAACGACACGACTATGGTGACTGGTACTACTGCAGATTACCTGCAGGTGCGCGAATACGAGATCGGCTCTGGGCGCATGTTTTCGCCTTCTGAAGAACACTCAGGTCTGGCGGTGTGCGTAATCGGGGAAACCACCAAAAATGACCTGTTTGGCAGTCATGACCCGATTGGTGAATCGATCAGGGTTAAGCGAATGGCCTGCGAGGTTATTGGGGTGCTGGCCTCCAAAGGGCAGGCCTCAAGTGGTCAGGACCAAGACAAGTTGGTTTTGATGCCGTTGCTGACCTTTCAAAGGCGCGTAGCTGGAGTTCCTGATGTTTCCATGTTTTTTCTGTCTGCCGCAGATGGTGTGGATAACGGCCGGGTAATCAACGGCATAACGTCTGTGCTGCGTGAACGACGTCGCATTGCACCTAAAGCCGATGACGATTTCGTGGTGCGTGATACTGCTGAAATTGCACAAGCTGTTACAGCCGCCACATCGTCAATGACCGCCCTTTTGGGCGCTATCGCCGCGGTCAGCCTTATCGTAGGCGGTATTGGGATCATGAACATCATGCTTGTGTCAGTCACCGAGCGAACCAGGGAAATCGGTATCAGAATCGCCATTGGTGCGCTGGGGCGTGAAGTGATGCTTCAGTTCTTGGTCGAATCAGTCGTTTTGTCCGTTTTGGGGGGCTTAATTGGGGTAATTATTGGGGTACTAGGCGCCTGGGGCGTATCCAAAGGTTTAAAAGTCCCATTTGTAGTTTCGCCAGAATCAATAATGGTGGCATTCGCCGTTTCTGCGCTAATAGGGGTGGTTTTTGGATATCTACCTGCTCGTAAGGCCGCAAAACTGGAGCCAATCGAAGCGCTTAGATACGAGTAGAGGTAATACTATGAATGGCAGGATATTTGTGCTTGTTTCCCTTTTCATTGCAGGGGCGGCACACGTTATTGCAGGGGCGGCACACGCTGAAACCTTGAGCCAACGCGATGCTGTGGCACGGGCGATGGCTGCAAACCCAACTTTGGCTGCCGCTATGATTGAGGCAAAGCAGGCACATCAGTCTGTTTTGGCTGAAGAGGACCTTTACCCGTTTATTTTCTACGCTGACACAAATTATGGCCGTCAGACGAAACCAAGTTTGAGCTTGGCAGCTGGTGGTATCGCGACTTCAACCTCGGATTCTTTCAACCTATCAGCCGGAGTGTCAAAGGCGTTTTCAACTGGCACTTCCATTGCGTTAGACCTTGCTGGGTCGATCAACGCCCAGAATTTTACGGCCTCCTCAACTGGGATCGCAGGTGGAAAAATGGGGCCAGGATATGGGTTTTCTGGCAGATTGACCTTGTCTCAATCGTTGATTAGAGGCCTGGGTAAGACGGTTGGCGAGGCATCCTTGCGCCAGGCCAGGCTTTCTTGGTCCGCCGCGCAGTTAAAGGCAGATCGCGTTGCCAGCGAGACTTTGCAGGCTGTTTTGATGGCCTGGTGGGAGCTTTCTTACAACTCGGGTGTTGTTGAAATCAGGAAGGAGGCAGTTGAACTGGCAAAAAAATCGCTGGCGGAGGTTCAATCGAGGATCGATAAGGGGACGGTAGCGCCAGTCGAGGCTTTGACGTTTTTGACAGCGATGGCCTCAAGGGAAGAAGAACTGGCACAAGCAATAGATAGTCTGACCAGGCAATCACTTGAAATGACGCGGCTTTTGGGTGAGCCTGGTGGCGCGGATGTGTCGGTTGACCAAGCGCAGGCGCAAGCCTTGATTCCTTTTGATTTGAAGCCAGATTTAACAAAAGTCCTTGAATTGGCCTTGGAAAATTCCTATAGGATTCGCGAATTGACGGTGCTTGCAGACATTTCCAGGGACCAAGCCAAGATAGCAGGCGAGGCGCTGCGACCAAAGCTCGACCTGTTGGCCTGGATTCAAGGAGAAGGGCTTGGCAACCAGTCAATGGTTCCAGCCTTTGAGCAGTTTGGAAAGGCGCAAGCAGGTGGTGCCTTTGTTGGCCTTACCTTTGAGATGCCTTTGACTAACGGCCGGAAACGTGCGCAGCGGGCCCAGGCGGCTATGGCAGTTGAGGTTGCTGAGGCCAATTTGATGGCCGCTGCTCAGCAGATTCGAACTGACGTGGAATCTGCGTTCAGCAAGCTAGATTCGGCCCAGCAACGTTGGAAACTGGCGCAGCAGACGCTCGGTTTTGCAGCCCAGCAAGTCCAGGCCACCAAGCGTCGTTACGAGATTGGAACTGCAATAGCAATAGAAGTTGAGCAGGCTGAAGATGCATGGCGCCAAGCCAAGCTGCGAGTAGAGCGGGCGAAAACTGACTTGGCACAGGCAGACATTCAAATCCAACACATCAGTGGCAGCCTTTTGTCCAAATATGCTCCCTAAAACTCCTGTTTTGCTCCTTGCCCCCAAAACCTGGCCTGTATTACGAGCCTTACATATCAACCACGCGCTGGTTTTGGCCCTTGAACTCCAGTACATGACAAATATACCCCGCAAATATCCTCTATTTAGGTTTATTTAGTCGCTGAATCAGGCTAATATCGGCCCAACTTGACCTTAGGAGGCCGAATGAACGCTCCAATTAAGGGTAGTAGGTTATTACCTGCCAATGCTTATCGAAAACTTGAGCCAGGCGAGTCCTACAGTCCAATAATCGGGGCTGGGCAAAACATACCTGAAATCACGGTGTGGTCTGTCTTGATGGCCCTGGTGATGGTTTTAATCTTTTCTGCAGCCTGCCTTTACATCGCTCTAAGGGCTGGTTCTGGAATCGAGGCAGCCATTCCAATCGCGGTTGCGGCGATATTTTTTGGCAGGATGAGGGCCAAGAAATCGACCATCCTCGAAAACGTCATGGTTCAGTCCATCGGCCAAGCGTCAGGCGTTGTTGCTGCTGGCGCTGCCTTTGTTATTCCGGCGCTTTACCTCAACGCCATTCAACCAACGTGGTGGCAGATTTTCTTGGCCTGCTTCCTTGGCGGTTCACTTGGCGTGGTGCTGATTATTCCTTTGCGAAAGTACTTTGTAGCTGACCGCCATGGGGAATTGCCCTTCCCAGAGGCGACTGCCATCAATGAAATCTTGGTTTCAGGTGAGTCTTCTGGTGGCAGCGCTGGCAAAATTTTGCTGACTTCCTTTGGGTTAGGCGCCGCTTACGACTTTTTGGCGGAAACAGTAAATGCTTGGAATCCTGGCATTTCCACCACATCAGTTTTGGGGCCAGTCGGTGAATGGCTGGGCAAAATCCGAGTTGAACTGAAGATAAACGCCATCGCTGCGCTTTTTGGCCTTGGTTACATCATTGGTCTTAAGTATGCGGCCATCATTTTTGCTGGCTCTGTAGTTGCGTACATGATCTTTGTGCCGTTAATGGGTGTGATATTTGGCGGTCCAGAACCCCTGGTATATGCAGGTGTTTCCTACAACATTGCCGAGATGAACGCTGGTGCCATTTTTAGTGCTTTCATCAAGCCAATCGCCATTGGAGCTAT
>DUVQ01000069.1 GCA_012840965.1 Oligoflexales bacterium
AACAAAAGTCTAATTCGCCTTGTGAACAAAGCTTTAGCATATTTGAGCTGCAGGATCAGATTTGGGTCTTGATAGCTTCAGTGCAAATACCTGGGGTTATTATTGATTCAACATGTACGAACGGGAAATTGCTGTCGAACTACGTTATGACATCGGATGGCTTGGATGGATTTTTCCGAAGGCAACAGTCAGTCGGTTATTACATGTTGTCCCACCTTAGGGTACGGCAAAATGCTACAGATTCGAAGCTGATTGAGTTGCATCCTGAGCCGAACACAAGCAAGCTTGAAAAGTTTGAGATGCAAAATCATAGCACAGGTCTGATTGGAGCTTTTGTGATCCAAGGTGTAGACGACCGAATAGCTTGGTTTTATTCGCTTCGACCTGACAACTCATTTTCAATCCCAAAGGCCCGAATCTTCACTCTTACAACTCCAGCTAGCCTTGAGGCTTTTCGTCTTGCAACAACTGACACCAGTGCTGGTTTCTTACTGGTGCTCCAATTAGATGAGCCCAAAGTCAGCAGGGTGATGTTTCGCAAGGTCTCTTTGTCAACTGGTAACGTTGCAGAACCCATGATGCTTACCCCTGAACTTTACGATGTTTACAACAACTTTTTAATTGGAATGGCTGATGACACCTTTGTTTTTAATCTGTCACAAAGCGACAACACTATGACCAGAGGCATAGAGCTGTATTTTGCTAAGCCAAACAATTCATTGGCTGTTGAGGCGGCGTTTAACTCTTTCATTTACCCGTACTTTGGGATGTTGATTGAGCCGGATTATCTGCTGCTTGCAGGCTCTGTAGCCTCTGGTCTACAGCTCAAGGCATACAATCACCGTGGGGACCTACTATCTGAACAGTTTCTAACACAGCCAGAAGGTCATGGCACCAAGCACCGTTATTTTTACGCGGATGGGGATTTTCGCTTGCTGCGAAGTTCTGATTACCGCTTGTCTGTTACAGCTGCCGAGTGTAGGTAGGCTTGGCGCGAATTTAACGAGCCAGAAGCGCTACTTTAACGGGCCAGCTGTACCTTAGCCCGCCAAGCATCTAAAGCTCGCTGGTTCGCTTCATCGGTGGGGCTGGTCCAAGGATCAAACGACTTGTCGCAAGAACCATACCTGTCCATCAACGTGTGCAGCGCGTCATCCCTGAAAATCGGTGGAGTTGCATCATCGGACATCAAATCCAGTAAGCGGCCAGCACCCAAAACATGGTCCAAAACTAAAAGCCGCGACGCTAAGGCAAACTTGGTTTCAACATCATTGCTGGCACCAATCGCGTTGTTAATTACCTGGCTGTCTGAAACGCCTCTAAGTACGCGCTTTTTTTCGACCAAATCCAGGCTTGCTAGCTGTTCAAGCAAACCTTCACTGGTCAACGCCTCATCACCTTGAGCGTCATGAGCGTGCCCCAGCGCGTGTCCATCAGATAACATCGCCGAGGTGTGTCCTTGGTGGTCATCGGGACCACTCGCAAGAGCTGGAATAGTCGCCATGTATTTGCCGGCACCAATGAAGCCCACAAAAAGTGCCGCAGTAACGGCTACTCCAAGCCCAACATGGCCAAGCGCTCTCAGCGTGTTTTTTGCCCGCACTACATAAACAACCAAGGCGACTAAAACCAGGGCAAGCCCATAAAAAGACACCACAGTTGGACCACTTGGAAGGTCGCCATAGTAAGAGACAGCCAAGCCTACAAATGAAACCAACGTACCTACCCCCCAACCAATTGCCAACTGAAGCCACAGCTTATCAGTTAACATGACGCCCATGATTGCAGGCACGACTAAAAAGACGAAGACCAGCAACACGCCGGCTGTCTGGACCGAGTGGGTAATTACCAGGCCAAACAGCATATAAAACAAAAAGTCCCACCAACGTACCTTTAGGCCCTTCTTAGCTGCTGCATCGTGGTCTTCAGAAATCTCGATGAACTTGTCCCTGAAGATAAAGTGGACGACACCCACAAAACTGTAGGCAATTAGCGCGTGAATGATGTCATCGGCAGTGACCCACAAAAGCGACCCCATCGCAATGTTTTGGATGTGCTCGGCACCGTGGGGCGCCCCAAAAACAGCCAGCATCCCAACAGACGCGGCCAAGGCATACGAAAGGCCAATGACCGCCTCCTGGGGAACTCGGTCATTTGGGACTCTTGTCAAGCTAAAGACGGCGGCACCAATAAAAGTAAATGATAACGAGAAGATATAAGCGCCAGTAGAATGAGGATTCAGCCCAAACAAAAAGGCAATGGTAGTTCCAAGGGCGGCTATCTGTGCCAAGGCGAGGTCAACGAAAATCACGCGGCGCCTGATAACGTGAAGACCTAGGTACGAGTGAATACCCACCAAAATCAGGCACTCCAGAAACGGCAGCGCCATCAGTGACACAGCACCCATTTGCCTTACCCCCTAAAGACCAAGCCCTTCCAGAAGGCGATTAATCCACAAATCCACAAGCGCGAAGTAATCGTCAACTCCAGGCTCTCCAGCCACGTGCATCGGCACTATCACGGCCTTGGCGTCAACTGCTGCTGCAACATGTTTAACTTTGTTCTCATCAAAGTAGTTCGCGGCCATAATAACTGGAATCTTTTGTTCTTTCATCAGTGTGATCAAATCTTCCACATGTTTTGGAGATGGCGGAATTCCAGGTTTAGGCTCGACCTCGCCCACCACTTCGACACCAAAGGTTTTCGAGAAGTAAACCCAGTTTTTGTGGTAAGTCACTATCTTGCGTCCCCTAAGTGGCATCGCTTGCTTCATCCAGCCGCCTAGAAGCTCTACCATAGGCTTGCCTTTGTATGTCTTTGAAGACAAAAAGGAAACCAGGTTACCTGATTCTGCCAAGCGAGTCAGCGTGTCTGAACCGAGTAGCGGGATCAGCTCTGGCCCAAACATTTTGCGATCCAGCTCATCATTGAACGCCTTTGCGTTTGCGGTGTAAAACGCCTCATTTGCAGGGTCAACCTTGGAAAGCCCGGTGGCTATGTTTCTGGCCACGACCTTCATATTCAAAGGGCCTGTCCCGATGTGTGGGTTGCCATAGATATGCACACCACCCTGCCCTCGGTCTTTAACAGCTGGGATTTCCAACATATTTACCCCGGTAGCAGCTGCCACATAACCAACTTGTCCTTCCAGCACCTTTGGATTTGCGGCTTTGTCCAAAACGGCAGGCGCCCACATTTCCAGATCCAGACCAGTTGTAACAAAAAGGTCTGCCTTGTTTACCCACACGGCATAACTGGGTTTTGGCCTGACAAAGTGGGCGTCCTGATCGCCCTCGCTGATGGCATTTACCGTGACCTTGTCGCCACCTATGACCTTGGCCACGGCAGCATAATCAGTCAACGTTGTAACAACTTGAATTTTCTTTGCAAAAACATCTTGGGAAAAACCAAGCACAAGAGCCGCTATGGCGAAAACTCTGATAATCTTCATATCTGCCTCCTAGTACTTATCGTGCTTATGAGGACCTGCCGCAAATACAACCTGGAAAATCAAACGGTGTGAAAGGGGCATCTGGTCCCCATCCGTGGCGTTATACTCCAGGTGAAATCGCACAAATTCACTTGGCATATAGTTCACATACGGGGCGACTTGCCAAATGTAGTGCCCCTTATTGTCAACAGCCCAAGGTTGCACCAAGTCCGCCCTAAATCCCACATTCACCCCCCGCCACACCTTGGCGTCAAGCCCAGTGTAACCGCCCATCCATGAAATTGGGTCGCCAGTTTCCTGCTCTTGATAGCCGTACAGAAACTCGGTCCGCCAGGTAAGCCCAGCATAATGAGACCGCTGGGACGGCTCCCAGGCGATTGTCAGGTCTGCGCCACCAAAACCAGTGTAGCGCAGCTTTTGGTTTGCTGGCCCGGCGGCTGGCACATTTGCTAACAGTACCACAGGGTTGCCATCCTTATCTACAATGGGATTTCCGTTTGAATCAAACACTTCGGTTGGAACTAGTTCGCCGTCCTGTGGCACGCCTCGGGCGTTGTTAAAGCCAAAGATTCCAGTCAATCCCAGGTCCAAATAAGTGTCACGGTTTAGATCCCAGTAGGACCTGATTCGTAACAAAGTAGTCGGAATGCTAAAAAATTCACCTGAAAACGCCTTATCGTTTTGCCCATTGGTGATTTGCAAGGTGATGGTTTCTTCGTGGGCCCAAAGCTTAGGAAGCAAAATGTCAAACGACACACCAGTTTGGTTTAGACCACCTGGACCAAAGGGTTCCATCAGCATCAAGGGGAAGTCAAACTCATCCAGCGCATGTTTGTGCCATCTGTTGACTACGCCCAACTGCTGGCGAAACGCCCCAAGCGTGATGTTAAAACCAGGCAAAACTGAAACCCAGGTGATGTAGCCTTCTTCTAGCTCCGCACCCTCAGGACTTAGATGAACCGCACCCTTAAAAAGGGAAAAGGGGTCGAGATTTGCCTGCAGATGCAGCCCAAAACCCCTTAAAAAGAAACCGGAACGTTCACCCCCACTGTACTCTGAGCCAGCCACATTTATATAGCGGGCAAACAGGTCCCCAGTGATACTGATCTCAGGATTAAGCGCCTGCAGGGCACGCTCACCACCTTGGAAAACCTTAGGAGTCGTCTGCGGGGCCTGAACCTCAGCCTGAGCCGCCTGACGCAGGTCTTCAAGCTCCCTAGCCTCCTTCCAAGACTTAAGCTCGCTAATCTCCTCTTGCATCTTTAGCAAAAGTTCTTCAGTTGAACCGGTCTCGGGAGCCTGCGCATAAACATGCGAATTAATAGCCATAAAAAACACAATGACCAAAAACGGGATTTGTATCCAGGGCACCCCCCTGAACAAAATTCCTTTAAATGACATCCTCTTCCTCCTGCCTCAAAGGCTACGAACGAGGCTATATAATGGGCAAATGCCAATAACCTGTCAAGAGGGGTGGGGCGATTTTTTTTGGGGGCTGGGTGGGGGCGGGGGCGGAGGCAGGGACAGGGACAGGATCAGGGACAGGGTGAAGGGTGCGGGGGCAGGAAGACGATTGTGCTGATCTGCAGGATCTGGAGCTAAAAGAAGGTCGAGAGGGCACCCTGCAACATGGGCCAAGGACAATGCCCCCTGTGTACGTGCTATCATTGGCAACAGCGGCTAATGGAGTTGCAGGTGCCGATCCTTCGGGCATTAATATTCGCTTTTGGACTTGTTGCATTCGTGCCACCCGCCCAAGCCGATCAGTTCCTTTTAGACGACGCCGACCCACCCATTCTAAATTCTAATTCCGTCAAAAGAATAGTCCGCCTGTTAGGCAACAACCTCCCAGATGGTTGGAGCCTTGGCAGTGTTTCAGCCACCCGCGAATTTGCGACCGCTAATCTAAAAAGCGGCCACACAACTATCGCAGTAAATTTGATCCGCAGTGGCAGCGGCTTTCAAGCACTAATCGAGCCGCCCAACCAAGACCTCCAATTGATCGCACAACACGTTGAAAACACTTTAAATACCGCTGGCAAAGAAGAATCATTTTGGAACATGCCAGTTCGCTTTTGGGATGATCCATCTGACGCCACCGCAAAGCCCCTGTTGCCAATGTCCGCCACCAAGTTTGCTCAAATTGCGCTGATACTAGCCACAATTCTAGCCCTTATGGCTGCCCCAAAACTGACTGCCGGTATTTCTCCTCTCGAAGTAATACTACTGACCGCAATTACCATCTTTGGCTTTGCCATACGCCTTTATGTTGAGCCTAGGATTCCTGGATGGATCAACGGCCATGGACATCACTATTTAGGCAGTATCCTTGCAGGCCCCTTAAATGGCGCAGACCTCCACGGTAATGGCCCATGGGCATTTTTCACCCCCTTGTTAGCCATTTTCCCAAAGACAAAAACCACTGTACTAGCCACCCAGCTAGTAATCTCATCTTTTACAATCCCGGCCATATGGGCCCTAGCCCGCGCATTTATTCCAAGATGTTCCGTTGCGTTGTGGTCTGCCGTCTTGGCGGCCTTACTACCAGCGTTCATTTATTTTGGCTCTGGTGAAGAGCGCCTAGTAATTGGCTTATTGCCTTTTATCCTAGCCCCCGTCTTTGCAAGCCGCCCCAACAACTATTTGACGATGGCCGCAGCTGGGGCGTTGGCAGCAGCAGCCGCTCAGTTCCAGCCATTCTTACTTTTAACCCCCATCGCGATTGGCGTTGTTGTGCTGGTAAAAAAACCAGGCTGGAAAGTTCTTCCCAAACTAGCATTGTCTGCAGCCATATTCGTGTTGCTGACCATTGAACCTGCGTATCAAGCCATTTCCAACGTGGCCTCAGGCAGCGGCCCCTCAAGGACCTGGATTCCGGAATTTGGACTTTTAGTAAAGGGCCTATTTTTACCTGTACTGGGTGACGGACCTGGCCCCTCGAACACATATCTGGACACCAAATATACGCCCTTTGTTTTTTTCATATTCATGGTCATTGGGTTTATAGCCCTGAATTTTAAACGCCTAGTCGACAAAGTATCTGAGTGTTCCAACACTTTTGAGCATCGCCTTGGCTTGATTCCATGGGGCCTGTTGTTTTTAGGCACCCTTTTTACGGCTCTTGGATTCATACCAGACAGGATGCACATGCTGAAGCTGCAATTGCCGGCACAGCCATGGTTTTTGGTGTTATCAGGCGCTGGCATGGCCTTTAGTCAGCTGGTTTTGAAATGGCTTGTCTCAAAGGCCTTTAAACTGAAACCATCGCTTCTAAACGTGCTATCAACGACCACTTTATTGGTCATTTTGGGGACTTGCGTTGTAATTAATCCAGGTCCAACGTTCGCGGTTTATGGACCACAACAAGAAACTCAAATAATTGAAGAGGGCCTGAAAGACGCTCCAGATGGTTGTTTGGTTTTATGGCCCGCCATGGAACGCAGACCAGCCTCTAGCCCGCCTCTTTGGCTTGGTCGCGGACCAGACGGTCCAAAACTCAGGTGGGCATCCATCAAGGATTTCAGGTCGCCAAAACCCCCATTTCCCAACTGCACCTTGTACATTCGACCTTTAGCCTGTTGGGACCATCAGAAATTGTCACCTGGGGACCCTGGAACTGGAATCAGAGCCGAATGTGCCCACGCCGAAAGTCGCCTTGCACCTATGGAGCCCTTTTTCACCAAAAGCATCATAGCGACACCAGACATGATGCAAAAGTACCCACCAACCCCAGTTGAAATAGGCATTTGGACTGTATCAATGGTGCGAAAGGGGGGACTTGAACCCCCACAGCCTTGCGACCACTAGAACCTGAATCTAGCGCGTCTGCCAATTCCGCCACTTTCGCAGGGTCAAAAAGCGATGGGGATTTTATACCACAATCAAATCAAAGTCAATCAACCCGGCAACCCCAAAATTCACCACCTAGTCTTAGCTGGAGGCCCAAAATCAAGTTTTTGAAGTCAGTTTTGTGCTTTGGTCAGCTTTTCTTGATCAGGCACAATGTTTAGGCAAAAACCTTCACCTACTTGGTGATCATCATTCTTAGATATTCGTTACGAATTCAAGGACAGAATTTATTTGATGGTGATTTGAGGTGAATCTTGGGCCCACCTTGTTGACTTTCCAGAGCACCTGGTTTAGACCGAATTCGTCGTTTTGGATGACGATGATTGTTTCGGCCATGTACATTGGGAGTGATCATGCGTTTGAATTACCTGGCAAGGACTCTGGTAGTTGCGGCGGCAGTAATAGTCGGCCTTACCTTTGCAGCCTGTGGTGCTGATGACGACGACGTCTGCCTGCACGACTTCGGTCCCGGATATGAGTGCTTCCCTGATTGGGACAAAGAGCTGTGCGACGAAAAGAATTGGGATTGGGTGGAAGGTCAAACCTGCAGCGAACTTGGATACAATGTCCTGTGCGGTGGGCAGTCTTACACCAAGCCGGGCACCTGTCCGTTCTAGGTGTCGTTAAAAACGCAACGTTTAGAAAATATGCCGCAACGGCCGATGACGTGGAATCGTTACGGTTAGATCGAAACTCGTCCGATGGTTCCTCGACAACGAGCTTAGATGGGGCTGGGATTGGCGTTCGCCAAAGACGCTTTTACAGGATTACCTGGCCATGAATCCCGGCCTAGTCTTAACGAGACGGATAGACTTTAAGCTTTGTACCTGGAAACAAGGTGGTTCGCTTTAATCCATTCCACTGCTTTAGCTGCTCTACGGTGACATTATACCTGCGGGAAATCGTCCAAAGTGACTCACCTACACTCACCACGTGGATTTGGTAGTTGCCCCTGGGCTTTGTGGCCGATGCCTTCGAAGGCTTGCTGGCATCTGCCTTTGGGCGTTTCTTTTGGGTGGGCTGTAGGATCTCCAGCTGCTTGGCTCGCGGGTGCTTCTCCATCCACTTTAGGCTAACCACCAACGCCTCTGCCAATAGTTCCCCTTTTAGATAATAGCCCTTGGGGGTCAGGTGGACTCCGTCAGTGCGTGCGTACCCTTCTTCCTGCCAGCGTGGCAGCGACTTGGGGCCACCAGCTACCCAAAACCAGTCCCAAAACGCGACCTTTTCTTCAAAGGCAATCCGTCGCACCAGCGCCGCAAAATCGCGTCCAGATGTAACGTGCACCTTCTTGAAGTACAGATCCTGAGCGGAGGTCAGTATGATCAGAGCCTGGGGAACTGCGGCTCGAATCTTGGCCACAGAATCGCGAATCACCTGCTCTAGGCCTGGCTCGATGGTATCGTAATAAAGGTAGTCGTTAGTACCAAAGTCGATAACAACAATGTCGGCCTGCAGAGCGGCCAATTCGGCCTCCATGTGAGCCATATGTAGCAACGCCCAGTAACGAGAGGCACCAACACCAGCTGTGTGAACCTGCACGCCTCCAGGTCCGACGCGCTCTATCGAGACACCCCGAATCTCAAAGGGAGCTTCTGGGCCTAGGCCCTCAAGAGGCCTGATGGTCAATTGGCGGGCAGCACGTGGCAAGATGGCCTCAATAAACACAGGGTCATCTTCAGCCGCAGCTGGAATCACCGCCTTGATCAACTTGCCGTCCGCCTCAATACCCAAGGTCATCGGTTCAGCATTCCGGGCGCAAAAGATTCGCAGCCGCCGCGAATCGGCTTTTGGGGCACGCTTCATCTGAATGGTAAAGGACGCTGCTGGGTCCGTAGTTCGACAGGTCATGCCAACAACGCCAAGGGGCAGTTGTGGGGGCACACGGCGGCTTTTTGCGCATTCCCACTCGCCCTCGTGTTCAGTGCTGTAACCCGCCGGTGTGTAGGTGCGGGCGGCGCTGTAAGGAAAGACCAAGCCAAATCCTGCGTTTCCGTACGTGTGCTGCAGGCGGTCACGCAGTCCCTCGGTGTAGGAGCCAAACTGCACGTGCGAGTCCCCCAGATGAACGATTCTCAGCCCCAAAGACCTGACACGTCGCAGGCGCTCATTTAGTCGATTAGCCCCTTCACGGTCTGGAAACTGGATCCGGTTCATTCTGGGTCGAATGCCGATGTCAGATGGAATTTCAACAGGCGCCGCGACACTAGGATTCCAAGCAAAGACCTGCATCAGCGCAAAGATCCAAGACCTGGCAATCAGCCAGCGCAAAGCCGGAAAGCGGTGATGAAAGCTTAGTGCTTTCTGCACAATGGTCTCCT
The DNA here is from genome assembly GCA_012840965.1 of Oligoflexales bacterium. Classification (GTDB taxonomy): domain Bacteria; phylum Myxococcota_A; class UBA9042; order DTJE01; family DTJE01; genus DUVQ01. Next base: position 9,622 of record DUVQ01000069.1, read on the forward strand.
TTTAGCCGTCCGGCGCCGGGGCGTCTGGGGGAGGACTGGGACGCGAAGCGGGAGGCCCGCGAAGTACGCTCATGATCTTATTGGGATGGTACCTAGAATTAGCCGTGAACACTCCGTTAAGAATGATCACGTCTGTGATTCCATACTCCCTAACCAAGGACGTAACCTTGCCGTCAAAGTAGCGATAATCGACTATTAGCACCTGTTCGAACGAGGACACCAAGAAAACCCCGAAAGGATTGCCATACGAGTTCTTCAGCAGTAGCACACGGCGCCCGTTTTTGTTCGATGTCTTGACGACCATCAACGGGTGATCACCACCCAGGAAAACACCATAGCCTGGGGCTCGCTCGAATAACAGCCGGGTTCTGGTTCCTTTAGGCGGCGCGTCTGGCCCTGCCTCAAACCGTCGTGTCTCGTACGACACGCTCGGCAGCCAGTACTCAACCTGATCCTTTTGGCGCTTTAGGCCAGAATCCCGCGTGTAGCCGTACAGTGACCCCAACCAATCGGGGCGTACACGCTTTTCCATCTTGTCCAGAGGCACAGGCTCCAGGCCAGCCGCTTTGCACAAGGCCCTGTATGTATAGTAGGCCCCAAGGGCGGTCCAGTGATGGTCGGTAAAGAAATATAGGTATTCGTCTAAATGGGCCTGGATCTCACCATACGCATCAACGCGACTGATGCCAGGCGCAAGCATCTCATAAGTGGCGTCAATGTTTGGCTTCTCGGGGCGAGATCGGCGTCGAGGCGGGTCGGGACTGTAGAATTCAGCCGCGCTGGGGACGACCACCGCGTACAGACGCACCGACTCAGGGAGCGCCGAACGATAGGCGTTTAGGGTTTTGGCCCAGAGTCTAGCGCCCTTGGGGCCAGCGCCAAACGTCTGCATAGCTCGGCCTTTATAGACTAGGATGCCTCGATTTGAAGTTACCTGCTCATCAGGATCTTCCACATCGTTAGTGGATGCCTGTGCTGAAGCCGCGCCCACACTCCCTGCAACCCTAACGTCGGGCGGGACTGCAACAGTGTCCCCTAAATCACCCTCGTCATCAGTAGCCTCACCGTCGACGGGATCGTTCACCGAGGCTGTTTGGCCAGGTTCTGCCTGATCGGCCTGGCCTTCTGGGGCGGCCAACTCAGCCGGCATTTCCTCGGTCATAAAATCGTCCGGCACCTCCTCGACCGCAACCGGCGTTTTTGCGAACTCTCCCTCGTTGACCTCCACATCGTAGAAGGTACCGTCGTCTGAGCGCACACCCAAAAGGTCGCGTATCGTCGCGTGCACCGTCACCCATTTGTCGCGCATCGGAAAGTGGTCAGCGATGTATTCTTCAACGGCATTCGAGTAGGCCCCACCAAACATGGCGTCGAAAGTCAGAGGTGGTAGGCTCGCCATGCGTCGGTTCTCTCCAGCCAGAACCTCATCTGGCTGACTCCAAAACATAAACCCAACCAACATCCAAACAAGGGTCAGGCTGAACAGAGCCACGTTCAAGATGTCCAAGATTCTTCGATGCACGCAAAGGCTCCCTAGAATCTAAAGTAAAGAAACGGATTAAACGTTTTACCAACCAGCATTGACACGCTGATTAGCAGCATTACCAAGTTCAAGCACGCGGTCAGACCGATGCCTCCCTCGATCCCAGGCCAACGACGCCCTATCAAGTCACGTCCCTTGCTGACCAAAACCTGGATCAGCGGGGTACATAGTATCAGCGCAAGCACCAACCAGAAAGCGTGCTGCCTAATCGAGTCCACCAGATCCGGGGTGATCCACGGCCCTGAATTGGCGCCAAAAAGTACGCCAAAGAACTGCACCATGCGCCCCCAGTCAACGAAGTAAAAAATCCCCCAGCTTAGGAGTACGGCAAAAAGCAGGTAGACGTGACCGAAGAAGGCTGGCAGGCGGTCAAACAGGCGTTTAAGCGCGATTCGTTCGAGCGCAATCAGCACCCCAAAGTACAGCCCCCACACGATGAAGTTCCAACTTGCACCATGCCACAACCCGGTTAAAAACCACACGATGAACAGATTGCGAAAGGGATGACGTCGCTTGCCGCCCAGCGGAATGTAGAGGTAGTCCCTGAAAAAGGTCCCCAAGCTGATGTGCCAGCGTCGCCAAAACTCGGTGGCGCTGCGGGCGATGTAGGGGTGCTCAAAGTTTTCGTTGAACTTGAAGCCAAACATTCGACCAAGACCAATAGCCATATCGGAATAGCCAGAAAAATCGAAGTAGATCTGCAGTGCAAACATCGACAGGCCGAACCACGCCTCACCTGTAGACAAAGTAGCGAGATCACGTTCCAGATAGCGCACCACCAATTCGCCAGCAATGTTGGCGATGGCAACCTTTTTAAAAAGGCCAACGCAGAAGCGGGTGATCCCTTGTGAAATATCTGAAAGCGAGGCGACACGAGACTCAATCGCCTCCATAATATGGCCGTATCGCACGATTGGACCGGCCACGAGTTGGGGAAACATGCCGACGTACATCAAGAACTTCCAGAATGATCGCTGGGCAGGGACCTCGCCGCGGTAAACGTCGATTACGTAGCTAATGGTCTGAAAGGTGTAAAAGGAAATGCCAAGCGGCAAGGCAAACGAGGGCACTGGAAGCTGCGTACCAAGAAGCAAATTGATGTTTTGCATCAAGAAGCCGCTGTACTTGAAGACACCTAAAATGCCCAGGTTGATCACTAGACATGACACTACGGCCAGCCGGACTAAGGGGTGACTGCGGTATCGTGTAATAATCAGGGCGTGAACATAATCGACGCCAGCTGAAATCAATAAAAGGACGACCCAGACAGGTTCTCCCCAGGCGTAAAACCACAACGATGCAACGACCATCCACGCGTTGCGCCAGGCAAGCCGAGGTAGTAGGAAGTAGACTAGTAGCGTCAAAGGAAGGAAGAAGCCTAAAAAAGTGAGACTAGCAAAGACCATTCCTTTCCTGCGCGTCTGAACGTGCCTGGGCTTGTATCACAGCCTTCCAAAAATGGTCAAGCTAGTTCCAAAATCAACGCCTAGTCGACGTCAAAAACTGGCGAGACATTTTAAAAATAGCGGGAGTTACAAAACCTGCCCAAAGTAGCCTTCCATGAACTTGGTGAAGGCCTTCATTTCGTGGGGCTGGATGTCGCCTATGTTGGCGATTCTGAAGGTGTTTGCTTCAGATAGCTTGCCTGGGTAGATCGTGAATGCCAATTCGCGGGCTT
>DUVQ01000009.1 GCA_012840965.1 Oligoflexales bacterium
ATCCTTTTGGCCCGGACGGGCCGCTGCGCGTCCTTCATGTCAGCTAAGAGACGTCGGGTCCCGGCAACTCCCGATAGCGCCCTCCAGGATTGCCCCCGGACCATGTTGCAGGGTGCCCTCTCGACCTCTTTTTAGCTCCAAATCCTGCTAAAAGCAGCACAATCGTCTTCCTGCCCCTGCCCCTGTCTCTGCCTCCTGCCCCTGTCCCTGTCCCCGTCCCTGTCCCCGTCCCTGCCCCCGTCCCTGCCCCTGTAGCCGCTTTCCCAAATAATTACACCCAAACCTTAATTCAGGGATTGACCAAGTGGCCGGACAGTTAGACAATGGTTCGACAGGCCCTGAGAATTACCATTTAAAATGGGGGGAAATGAATGCTTTCAAATAAAGAGCGCAAGTTCCTGGAGGACACTGCTCGGCGTTTGCGTGAACGAATAGTCGAGGTGACTTACTCCTGTGGGGGAACTCACATTGGTGGGGCAATGAGTCAGCACGAACTACTTATTGCCTTGTATTACAAGTACTTAAATATTGACCCTACCAATCCTAGGTGGCCAAACAGAGACCGTTTTGTACTGTCTAAAGGTCATGGCGGTGTTGGGCATGCTGTAATTTTGGCTGACAAAGGTTTCTTTGACACCGCCCTGCTTGATGACTTTAACAAAACTGGTTCACCGTTTGGCATGCACTTGGACTGGCAGACAGTGCCTGGCGTTGACGTCTCAACTGGTTCTCTTGGTCATGGACTGCCCTTGGCTTTGGGGATGGCGCTTGGTGGACGACAGCAAGGGCTTGATTACCACGTTTACTGCGTGATGTCGGATGGGGAACTGCAGGAAGGCTCAATTTGGGAGGCGGCTATGGCGGCCTCCCAGTTTAAGGCCACGAACCTGACAGCCTTTGTGGACCGCAACAAGTTTTCCTTGGACGGCCCCACTGAATCTATCATGGCGCTTGAGCCGCTTGACAAGAAGTTTGAGGCGTTTGGATGGCGGGTGCTGTCGATAGATGGACATGATTTTGACCAAATCTGTGAGGCAATCGAGACCGCGCAAGCTGAAAAGGAAAAGCCGGTCATCATTATCGCCGACACGATTAAGGGTAAAGGCATAGATTTCATGGAAAATCAGGCTGCGTGGCATTATGCTGGCGTAGACGCCGCAATGCGCGACAAGGCTTTGGAATCAATACGTAAAATGAAGTAGACACTAGATTTGGGAGGTAACTGCCATGGCTCAAGGGTTAACCTGGACTGTTGAAGATGCAGACTCCATGACTCAAGCGGAGATTTATGGTGAGGTATTGACGCAGATTGGACAGCAAAACGAAAAGGTCGTCGCGCTGACTGCAGATCTTGCGAAATCCACGAAAATTGGGCGTTTTGGGGAGAAAATCCCAGAACGCTTTTACAACTTTGGAATCGCCGAGGCCAACATGATTGCAGTGGCCTCTGGAATGGCTGAAACCGGCCTAATTCCTGTAGTTTCAACCTTTGCCACCTTCGCTTCGATGAGGGCGGCTGAGTTTGTGCGAACGGACCTGTGCTATCAAAAGCGCAATGTCAAAATAATCGCCACACACTCGGGGACGTCTTTTGGTACGGCTGGTACAACACACCACTGTATCGAGGACTTGTCGATCATGCGGACCTTCCCTGGGATGACGGTAATCGCACCTGCGGATGCGTATGAAACAGCCAGGGCTGTGTCCGCGGCGATCGAGATGGAAGGCCCCGTTTATATTCGAATTGGGCGAGGATTTGAGCCGCCACTGCATAAATCAATGGATTTCGATTTCGAGATCGGCAAGGCCATCGAACTGAGAGAAGGCACTGATGTTACAGTGATTGCAACTGGGGTGACGGTGCTGCACGCAGTAGAGGCGGCCGATAGAGCGCGACAACAAGGCGTTTCGGTCCGAGTGTTGGATATGCACACGATTAAACCGCTGGATGTTGAGGCGGTTGTAAGGGCTGTCCAGGATACGCGCCGAATCATAACAGTTGAAGACCACTCTACTATTGGCGGTCTAGGCACAGCTGTGGCCGACGCCATTGCAGCCAGCGGCAAGGGGTGTGCCTTTGCTAAGCTGGGTTATCAAGACGAGTATTCCATTGTTGGATACCCAGAAGATTTGTTGCATATCTACAAGTTAGATGCTGATGGCATCCTCGAAACAATCGGCTTGGTTTTAAAGCAAGATTTTGAACAAGACGAGAACTGGGAGGACGAAATCTAACATGGCTGATCACAAAGAAGAGTTAAAGGCTAGGGTGTTTTTGAGGTCGGCGCTTCCACTGGTCAAGGTGGTCTTAAGCGAACGTCCCAACTACAGATACCTGCTTTACAAGGCGGATGGAGTCATCCAATTTGGCGCCAAGGACAGCCAGCAGGCAGCTTGGGTGGCAATGAGTCCAGAGGGCTTTGAGGTCAAGCCGGGCCTTCATGAAAACCCCACAATTTCGCTGATTTTCAAGCGACTCAAGGATTTAAACACCTTCTTTGCAGGTGGCACGGCACTTCCCAGCGTTTCAGGTGTCAAGGGCGTACCAACCCTGCTGCGCTTTTTGCCTTTTATGCTTAAGCTGAAAATCTTGATGCCAACAGCAATGCCAACTGATCCTGCAGAAAAAGAGCTGAAAGTCCGGATGCTTATGCAAATGATTGCTAGCGGCCTGTCACAGCTTAACAAGGGTGGCGATGAGTTTTTGTCGTCCTACATCAAAAAAAGCCCAGACAGGGTGTTTCAGTTTACGGTCGAAAATGGGGGGCCTGCAAACTACCTGCGGATCAAGGCTGGGAATTCAAAGGCTGGTGCCGGGACGTATGCTAGGCGGCGCCCGTATGTGCATATGATTTTTAAGGATATCGACTCTGCTTTCGAGGTTTTGACCCAACGTGTGGGAACCGTCGAGGCAGTGCGTGATGGACTTTTGCGCGTGGAAGGAGCCATGGAAGGCAGTAAAGACATTGGCGCCTTTATGCAGCACCTTGATAAATTAACAATGGGTTGATGAGGGGTCAGAAGGCTATAAATGGAGGCCGTTATGAAAAGATTGCCTGGAAAGATATTTTCGACTGCCTTAGTTAAGGCGGGGGTAGTTGAGGCTACGACTGAACGAGACTTGATTCGGGCTCACATGCATTTGCACGCCGTCCTACCTAGGCTTGCTGATTTGGCAAGGCTGGATGATGAGGCGCGGGCGATCATCTCTGAAATGAACGTTGCGATTGAGTTTTTCGTTCCAGGTGGTCCCAAGGTGGTACTTCACTTTAAAAACAGCAGTGTCAGAGCGGTAAGGACAGGAAAGGCCGACGTTTGCCTGATGTTTCCAACCTGCAAGATGTTGAATGACATGTTCGACGGAAAAAAGGTGACACCCATCCCAATTAAGGGCGTGCACAGAATGGGCGACTTAAAGAAGCTGACTAGGCTTACAGACATCCTGACCCGTTATCTGAAGCCGTCGCAGTCTGAGATGGCCGACAAAGAGTTCAGGGCTAAACACGTGGAATTAAGCCTGCTTGTCGGGCTTGCAGCGACAGAAGCGATTGCAACCATCGAGGCAAAGGGACGCAGGGTGGCGTCACACATGCCGTCTGGAACCATGCTCTACGACGTTAAGGGCGGACCAAAGGCCCATGTGATAGTCAAAGATGGGAAAATCGAGGTCTTTCCTGGAGCCATCAAAGATCCGACTACGACCATCGAGATTCGCGACGTCGATTTGGCGGTGGACCTAGTCAAGGGTGAAGTCGACACCTTTGCAGCCAATGGGTCTGGCGATATCAAAGCCAGTGGCGGTTTGGCCTTGGCAGATGAGTATAACGCCCTATTTGACCGAGTTGGACTGTACCTTAGCTAGCGGCCAGTGGAGGTAAATCATGAAGCTAAACAGTTTTGACAAATCGAAAGAGCTGTTTTTACGGGCTACCAAAGTCATTCCTAGTGGCATTTCTGGAAATAAAAACCCGGCATTTGCAGTGCCTGGGTCATTTCCATACTTCGCCGAATCTGGCGAGGGATGTCGCTACAAGGACGTTGATGGGAACGAGTACATCGACTATCTGGCCGGGTATGGCCCCATTGTTTTGGGCTACAACGATCCAGTTGTAGAGGCTGCGGCTGATGCACAGCGAAAGCTTGGTGCGGCCTTTAATCATCCAACTCCAAGAGCGGTTGAGCTTGCGGAAAAATTGGTTGATTTGATCCCAGCGATTGATTGGTGCGCGTTTGGTAAAAATGGCTCAGATGTTACTGCTTACGCCATTCAAACGGCGCGAGAACACACTCAGCGTCGAAAAATCCTGATGGCTAAAGGGGCGTATCACGGCTCTCAATCGTGGTGCAGGCATGGATTGGGGGGGCTGATCGAGTCGGACTATGAGCACGTGCTGACTTTCACCTGGAACGATGCTGACAGCGTCATGGACCTGGTGAAAAAGTACGACGGAGATGTGGCTGGGATAATTATAACTCCATACCACCACCCTGCCTTTGCCGATCAGGAAATGCCTGCTCCAGGCTTTTTGCAGACCTTGCGAAAGATCTGTGATGACCATGAAATTGTGTTCATCCTGGACGACGTTAGAGCCGGTTTCAGGCTGGATATGAAAGGCTCGCATGAATACTTTGGATTTAAGCCAGATCTGACGTGCTACTGCAAGGCGATGGCCAACGGGTACGCCGTTTCAGCCTGTTGTGGTAGCCAACCCTTTAAAAACGCTGCTTCCAGGGTGTTTTTCACTGGTACATACTACACTTCAGCAGTTGAGCAGGCCGCGTCTTTGGCATGCTTGGATGAGCTGGTAAAATCGAACGCCATCGAGCATATGATGAAGATGGGAACGATGCTCATGGATGGCTTGAAAAAGACCGCAGCAGACAATGGGTTGGAGGTGCGCTTGACTGGGCCGCCCACTCTGCCCTTCATGACATTTGCCAGCGAGAAAAACTTCCGCCGAAGCCAGCTGTTTTCAGGGGAGGCCGCCAAGCGTGGAGTTTTGCTGCACCCACACCACAACTGGTTCATAATGCGGGCTCACAAAGAAGCTGACATTCAAAGGACTTTGGAAGTGGCTGACGCATGCTTTGCGATTGTTAGCAAGGAATTTGGCAAGGATTAACCATGGGTGGGTCCACTTTGAACAAAAATGTCCGGCTCTTTGATCTTCACGCCCACCCAAGCCTGAAGATGTTTTATCTGCCTTATTTGCGATCAACCCTGCATGCTACCGTGTACTCGGGAGCGCATTTCAACCCACTGTCGTTTCGCACCAGATACGCGAACTTAAAGGACAGCCCGGTTCGCGTCGTTGTAAACGCCCATTATGTAATTGAAAGGGAATTTATCAGGCGTGGATTCAAGCAGTTGTCAAAGGTTCTGACTTGGGGCTTGGTGCCTGGTTTTATGCATCGGTTAGTTACCGCGGATCCTTGGGAAACCCTTATCCGAATGATGAATTATCTGGATGAATCCACCGAGAACACCAATCGTTGGCTTTTGAAAAGTGATCGCAGGGTCAAAGTTGTCTCATCATTTAAGGAGCTTCAGGGGCTAGCAGATAACGAAATTGGGATTATCCATGCGATTGAAGGTACCCATTCGCTAGGGTTTCCTGGGCCAGACCAAACTCGCGACGAGTTTTGGGAGCAAACTAAAAACAGGTTGGCCTACTTGAAGCGGCGTGGCGTGGCAATGATTGGATTGGCCCACTTTTTTGACAATCCCTTCGCCCCACAGACCGATGCGACAGAGATTGTACCCAAGAAAGTCGGTAACAAAATCGTTGCCGAGTACGACGACATGCTGGTGCGAATGCGAGCTGCCGAGTGGAAGTGGGGGGATAAAGACCACTTTTCAGATGAGTTTGTCAGGGAGCTTTTGCGACTTGGGATACTTGTTGATCTGAGTCACCTTCAGGAGCATGCACGTCAACATGTGTATGAGCACTGTGCCGATTTTAACCGCCCTGTAGTCGCGTCACACGTTGGATTGCAGCGCTTTTTTAAAGCCCCCTACAATATGACTGACGAAGAGGTTGTGACCATCAACAAGCTAGGTGGAGTAGTTGGCCTAATCATTTCCAAACGTTGGCTGGTCGACCCCATTGATCGCTACTACGCTGGCAATGACGGTATTCCCGATCTGATCGAAAACATGCTGCACATGGCGGATTTGACTGGTTCGGTGGATGTCATCGGTATTGGTTCAGATTTTGACGGACTGACCCACCCATTTGCAGAGGTGTTCAAGCCATCTCAGTTTGGGCGCATTGCACACGCCATGACTAGATATTTCAACGACGAGCAAATAGACCAAATCCTGTTTAAAAATGCCATGCGTTGTTTTGAAAACGGATGGGATTAATCCTTTGGCCCCAAAATCACGGCTTGGTATCGCTGCCAGTTGCGGCTTTGTTTGAAATGTTGGGATCCTTGTAAGGAATCAAAGACAAAGCCACGAATATTACTAAAGGAACCAGGAACAACTTCCAAGACTGAACCAGACCTATCACCCAAATTCCAAGGCCCACCAACAGAAAGATGATGGCAGTCCAAGGATAACCCTTCATCTTTACAGGCATTTCCATGCGACGTTTGTGGCGAAACACAAAAATTGTGGAGGCAGTAATACATGAAAGCAGGATAAGGATGCTGCCAGTCCAGGTTAACAGGAAGGAAAAACTGCCTGTAAGTACCAACAGCGAGGCAATGATGCCTTGGGTCCAGATTGCCGTCACTGGAGTTTTGCGGACCGGACTAACCAGCCTCATCTGACGCCAAAGCAACTTGTCTTGGCCCATGGCAAAGGCGATTCTGGCGCCGGCCATCATTGTGGCGTTTAGGCCGGCAAGTAAAGCCATAGACAAGAGAATTGAAAACGCTTTCGCCCCAGCATCCCCCAGTTGGGCAGCAGCAACCGCCACGCCGGCGTTTTGTTGGTTTTTTAACTCGTCGAGAGGCATCACCGTGATAAAGGCAAGGTTTAGAACTATGTAGATGACAGTAGTAAAGGTGACGCCAGTAAAGATGACTCTGGGAATGGTTTTGTGGGGCTCTTTTATTTCACCGCCAATATAGGTCAGAACGTTCCAGCCAGAATACGTGAAAAACACGGCACAACCAGCTGCCGCAAGCCCTTTGGCATCCCAGCTTGAAGAATCGCGCTGGACCAAATCTGCGGCGTCCAAATGCCAGCCAAAAATTGCGGCGACAGCAAAGATCGTGAACAAGCCGACCGGGACCAGGGATAAAAGCATCTGCAAGGCGGAAGTCCATGAAAGGCCAAGTAGATTCACGGTCATGGAAAGGCCAATCAAGGCGATACCAAACAAGTCACCGGTGGTCAAGGTAAAGAAATCAGTGGAAAAAATTGGAACTAACAAAAACGCTCCCATGTCCGTTTGCGCGATGGTCGCGGTAATCCCGACGGCCAAAGCTGCAAGCGAACCTGGGAAAGTTCCAAAAGCTGCAAGCAGGCCCCAGGCTCTGGCAACAGAACGACCATAAGCCTTGTCCAGGAAAACATAATCGCCGCCGGCCTGGGGAAACAACATTCCAAGCTCAGCGAATACATGGGCACCACTGGCGGCCATGAGCCCTCCAAGGGCCCACAAAGTCAAGTAAGTTGCCACATTTGGGGACGCAGCAGCCACCTCGGCCGGGGTCAGGAAAATGCCTGCACCAATGATGTTGCCAAGCATTATGGCGAGACAGGACCAAAACCCAAGCTCTCGGGAAAGCTTACCTGTACCAGAACTGCTAGAAGCCAATGTGATTCAACCTCTTCTGAATTTTACCTCTTGTAAATAAAGGCAAATTCCCGGTCGGATTGTAGAGGGGAAGCGCCACAAGGTCAAAAATAAAGGTTCTGCACACTGACGAGTAAGCCAAAAACACAAGGTCAGAATCACGGCCGTGCGTCGATTTAATGGCAGTCTTGGGTTTATGGGTCTAGCAACCAATCAACGATATTTCTATGCTTTATCCCATCAATTTCGGCAGTTATCATATCTGTCGAAATAATGTGTTTCGGATAGTTGTCCGCAATTGCTTTTAGTGGCCGGATTTCACGCTCAGCGGTAATAGGGTCTGAAATTGACCAAGTTACCTGATAGTATTCCACGCTATTCATTGCATTTTTTACAATAAAATCCACTTCATAGCTACCAACCTTGCCAATCCAAATCTGGTAACCACGCCGCTTTAATTCTAGGAAAACTATGTTCTCCAACAGATGCCCAAGGTCTTGGTATTGGAACTTGCCCAATTTCAGATTCCGAAAACCGAGGTCTACAAGGTAGTATTTTTCCTGTGTAGCAAGCTGCTGTTTTCCTTTTATATCAAAGCGATGCGCTGGATAAAAGACAAAGGAGTTGACCAAATAATCAATGTAGGTTTGCACCGTTTTATGGTGAATATTTTGGAGATCCTGCTTCATTGCTTTTGAGATGCTGCTGGGTGAGACAGTGCTACCAATCGCGCCCATCAGGAACATCGAAAGATTGTCAAAGCTCCTCATGTTTTGGATGTTGTATCGTTGGCGAATGTCCTTTTCTACTACAGTGTTGTAAACATCGAGAATGTATTGATTTTGAATATCGATACCCTGTTTGTACAGAAAAACGCCTTGCGGTAACGAGGTTTCATTAAGATAACGATTGAATAGCTCATATTTGGTTGCGGTGGTTTCTTCCTGACTTTCAACAAACTCGGCGAATGAGAATGGCAAAACATGGATGGTGATATATCGACCTGAAAGCAGGGTGGCTATATCGCCTGAAAGAAAATAGGCATTTGAACCTGTTACATACAAGTCGATATGATTTTCAACAAAGAGGGCATCAATAAGTCGTTCAAATTCGGGCACTTGTTGGGGCTCGTCCAGGAAAATATAGTTCATATTATCGGTGACGACTTTTGCCATTATCTCTTGATAAATATCACGCCAAGTGTGGGTTTCCGGAAATAGAGGTTTTTCAAAGTTGTACTGGTGGACTCGGCTTGTGGAAACTCCTGAGTTTATGATTTGTTGTGCAAACATTGTGAGTAGTGTTGATTTTCCTGAACGTCTTAACCCGGTGATAACTTTGATAATGTGTTGGTCTTTCAGCCTCTTCAATTGGCCAAGATAAAATTTACGTTCGATTAGTTTTTTCATGTGTTCCTGCAGCCGCACCAGGGTTAACTTTATCAAAACTTTTGAAAATTGGAAGTTTTGATAAAGCTATACCCTTCTCGCCATAGACTCTGGGGGTTTCTTCTTTGCCCTGTCCCTGCCCCTGTCCCCGCCCCTGCCCCTGTCCTATACACATCCCCCAAAGATCCGTGATAATACCGCCAGCGCTACTTTGCGCCTGTCACAAAATGGAGCGTCACATGGATACCTCTCAAAACATCGAACGCAAATTCAAAGGTGCCCAAATCATTTGGCTGGCTCTAGCTCTTGCGACAGTATCCTATCTGGTCATGGCTTTTTTGGCTTTCAAACAAACCAGCATCCAACTGACCAAAGTGACCAATCCACTTGTGATGACTGGCTTTTTTGGAGCCGTAGCTGGCGGATTAATTTTTCGCAAAATACACCAGCTGAAACCAGGCAGCCAACCGCCATCCACCGATGAAGAGACCAAAGGTGACAAACCAATCACCCTAATGATCGTCGCATGGGTGCTCTTTGAACTCTCCAGCGTCATGGGCCTGATTATCCACATCCAAGGCGGCAAAGGCTGGCCCCTAATGGCAATGGGACTGGCCTTGATTCTAATTCACCCACCGAAGAGGAAGTTTTTTGAAGGCTAGCACTGGAAGAGCCGGAGGCAGGGAAGGGGACAGGGAGCAGGGACAGGGACAGGAACAGGTCTAAGCTGGTGAAGTTGATTAAATGCTGAGAAGATGATTCCGATAAAAGGAGATCATCAAAGCATCCCTATCGGGATAACTATTTTGTTTGCATCAAGCGGGTATTGCTGAGAAGAAAGGCATATTACCGCACCGGTTCCGATATTATCGGAAAGCGATTCCATTACACTGAAGTTTCTGATTGCCGTTTTTCCGGGATCGGCGCTTTTCTTTATTTCGACAGGAAACAGTCTTCCGTTTCTCTCTATTATGAGATCTATTTCCTTGCCGTTGTTGTCCCTATAGTATGTGAGACGACTTCTGATATCCAGACCGGCATTTGCATATTGCTTAATTATCTCTGAAACAACATATGTCTCAAACATAGCTCCGGCCATTGCGGACCTTTCCAATACACGGGGGTCGTTCCACAGACTGAGATAACATGCAAGACCGGTATCCATGAAATACAGTTTTGGCCGCTTTATGATTCGTTTTATCGTATTACCTGAGAAAGCTTGAATGAGACAGACAATTCCGGAATTAATCAATATAGACATCCAATTGTCTGCGGTTTTCGAATCGATGCCGACATCTCTTCCTATATCGGACAGGTTTAATTCTTGCCCGGTTCTTGCCGCAGCACAGGAAACAAACTTTAGAAATTTTGACTCGTTTTTTAATTCGAGCAAATCCCTTATGTCCCGCTCTATATATGTCTGCATATACGCATTGAAATACGCTTCTGGACTTAATTCCGGGTCTACAACTAATTGCGGCATACTTCCTCTGAATATCCGGTCGAAAACAGTGATTACAGTTTCTTTGCTCTTTTCAATGTGAGTATTTGAAGGGAGAAACGGGACTTCAGGTTTTGCGTATACTTCCGAACGGCTGAATCCAAACAGGGAAAGCAGTCCAACTCTACCGGCTAATGACTCGCTGACATTCTTCATCATTCTAAACATTTGCGAACCTGTAAGATAATATTGGCCTGGTTTTCTGTTTTCATCGACTTGGATTTTTATGTACACAAGAAGTTCCGGCGCATATTGTATTTCATCGATTATCACCGGTGTCTGATATTGTTGAAGAAAGAGCTCAGGGTCGTTTTTCGCCAGATTTCGTATTCTCGGATAGTCCAAAGTAACATAAGTAACATTCTCTCGCGATCCGAAAGTTTCTTTTACCAATGTGGTCTTACCGGTCTGTCTCGCTCCTGAAACGACAACTACGGGGAAATGGGCAGCCAAGTATTTTAGTTGAGATTCAATTTTACGCTCTATATACATGAGTGAGCCTCCTTATACGCCTAAGTTATAGTGTAAAACGGAAGCCGAATCAATACATTTTCGGAGTGGCGCTCCAAAAATGTATACTTTTATTTCAGTTGGATATTCCTTTGTCCCATGGTACATTTCCCGCGCTTTTGAAACCGGCTTGCTGCTTTGGTGGGCCTGTTTGGTCATGGTTGTAAAACCTGTGAAAATAATGGTGGAAAAATGGAAAAACTAGCGCTGTTTGGTGGCACTCCTGTCAGAGAGGGCGGATTTGCACCCTGGCCTCAGTATGATGAGCGGGAAAAAGAATACTTGCTTAAGGCTCTTGAATCGCGTCGTTGGGGTGGATATCCATATCCGTCTCCCTTGTCTCTTGAATTTGGGCGACGATTTGCAGAGTACCACGGTGCCAAATATTGTCTCCCAGCCGCTAACGGTACGGTAACCTTGGAAATTGCTCTGCATGCAGCTGGTCTAAAAGCTGGCGATGAAGTCATCGTTCCGGCCATCACCTTTGCGGCAACTGCCGCCGCGGCAGTCCGCCAAAACGGCGTACCAGTGTTTGTCGACATTGAAGAGCGCAACTACTGCATGGACCCAGACGCCTTTGAAGCGGCAATCACGCCAAAAACCAAGGCAGTAATTCCAGTGCATCTCGGCGCATCAATCGCTGACATGGACCGGATCATGGAAATCGCCAAAAAGCACAACCTGATTGTTATCGAAGACTGTGCACACGCCCATGGTGCCCAATGGAAGGGCCAAGGCGTTGGATCTATTGGCGATTTAGGCTCTTTTAGCTTCCAATCCTCCAAACTGATGACCTCTGGCGAAGGTGGCTGCATCACGACTAATGACGATATTTTGCGCCAAAAGGTGATGAGCTTGATTAACTGCGGACGCAAAGGTCCTGGCTACGACGGCTATGAAGGGCAGTTGTTTACTGGCAACTACCGGCTGTCTGAGCTGCAAATAGCCGTTTTAATGGGCCAAATGGACCGCCTTGACGAGGTCACCAAGGCTAGAGCCGAGATGCATGACTACTTCAAAAAAGTGCTCCACTCTGAAGTTAAGGGCCTGACTGTGTTGGAAACAGACCCAAGGACCACCAGAAAGTCGGCTTACCAGACCATCATGAAGTACAACAGCGAGGCCTTTGCTGGCGTTCACCGTGATCGTTTCTTGGAAGCCCTTGAAAAAGAAGGCGTCGAGCTGGACGGGGAATTCTATACCCCCTTGTACCACGAGCCGATTATGAACGCCCTTTCTGACGAATATCCTGCATTACGTGACCGCTATGGCGAGGGAATCTTGTTCAACAAGGACATTTCCTGCCCAGTAGCCGAAAAGATGTCGTATGAGCAGGGAATCTGGATGCACTATTCCTATCTGTCGGGAACGAAAAAGGATGTTGAAGACATTGTGGCAGCAATAGCAAAGGTCCAACGTCTGGCCAGCGATTTGCGTTAAGATCCTGGCTGATGGCCGCACCCAAAAGCTGCTCAATCACTGTTTTCGATAAGTAATCTGGAGGCTGATATGGAAACATTACGCTTTGGTTTGATAGGCGCCGGATTCATCTCTAAGACACACTTGGATGCCTTGAGAACCATCCCAAACGTTGAGGTTGTTGCGATTGCCGACCTTGACGTTGAAAGGGGCACAAAGTTCGCTAACGACTATGGCGTGCCAAAGTTTTACCCATCCCACAAGGCGATGCTTGAGGACCCAGCCGTTGATGGTGTGGTGATTGGGATACCAAACAAATTCCACGCTCCAGTTGCAATTGACGCGCTAAATGCTGGTCGCCATGTCATCTGTGAAAAGCCGCTGGCGCTTACGATTGATGACGCCGAGGCAATGATTAACCTGGCGAAAGAAAAAGGATTAGTGCTTGGATACGCTGAGGAACTGTGCTTTGCTCCAAAGTTTGTCAGGGCCAAGCAATTGATGGAGACCGGCGGCATCGGAAAGCCATACCTACTGCGCCAATGTGAAAAGCACGCTGGCCCCTATTCACCATGGTTTTGGCAGCCAGAACTGGCTGGCGGCGGAATCTTGATGGACATGGGCTGTCATTCGATTGAATGTATCCGCTGGGCGCTTGGTAAGCCCAAAGTCAAATCAGTTCTCGCGCACATGGGAACTTATCTGCACAAGGATGAGACCAAACAAGAAGACCACGTGATAATCATTATGGAATTTGAAGATGGCACCATTGGCCAAGCCGAATCCTCTTGGGCCTTGAAAGGCGGGATGGACAGCACCCTCGAAATCTTTGGCACCGAAGGCGTTATTTATGCCGACCTTTTAAAGGGCAGTTCGCTTAAGACTTTTTCGGAAAAGGGCTTTCCAGGGGAAGATGATTCCCAAGGATGGGCTCACCCAGATTTTGAATGGCTATGGAACAATGGTTATCCCCAAGAAGACAAGCACTTTGTTGACTGCATGAGAACGGGCAAAACCCCAATTGAGTCTGGCATTGACGGGCTGGAAGTACTTGAAATCATGTTGGCAGCCTATCACTCCGCCGGCATCGGCCAAAAAGTCAACCTGCCATTTAGACCCAGAGACGTCAAGGTACCTGTTGACTTGTGGATAAACCCACGTCCAGAACTTGGCGTCGGCCCGATTCCATAAATTGTTTTTCAGGTCGACCTAAAACCGACGTCTAATCAATGCCTAATTGTTTTTGGGCTGAGGCTCTTTTCAACTCGTTCACCTTGTGATAGGGTTTTGCCACCTGTTTTCTGGGGATCGGATAGATGGACCTCAAGGCTAGGTTGGATCAGATGGCCGCAGGGCGTGCCCGTGAGCGCCATCAGGGGAAACGTCGTTCTCGGACTATCGCCGCAAGGCGCCTGGGACGCGTCGATTTCTCGGATGGCATTCAGTGGGATGAGGAACTGGAAGCTCTACGTCCTAAAACTAGGGCTGATTGTAAAGATGGGGAACGTCCATGTCCTTGGGTGGGGTGTAAGTACCATCTTTGGATGGATGTGAATCCTAAAACAGGGTCAATCAAAATTAATTTTCCGGACATTGAACCAGACGAGATGGCTATTTCGTGCGTGCTCGATGTTGCAGACATGGGTCCTGTAACCCTTGAGGAAGTTGGACAAATCATGAATCTGACCAGGGAGCGCATTCGCCAATTGGAAGCCGGCGCCTCCGAAAAGATACGGACAACCAAGCTCGCTGTGGAGTATCGCGAGTATTCGATCGAGGGAAAGTCTTACCGCCGAGACCCTACCTAAACACTAAACTTAGTCGTCTATTACAGACCACTTACCTTGAAAGCATTCGTGCAGCCTAGTATAATTGCGAGGCTTTTGTTGGGGGCGTTCGTGTATCTGAAAACCAGATATTTCCTTGTATATTCCATGATTTTGGCTTTCATGGCTTGCTCCGGTGGTGGGGAGCATGATGTTGATATTGTCAGACCAGGCGATTCAGGCAAGCAAGACCTGATGGAGGACAGCGAAATCCCCGTAGTTATACCTGATGATGGTCGTCCAGACACGCCACCTGACCCAGACGTTGAGGCCGATACAGATGACTGTGACGACTGCCTAGATGCCTTCGATGCCCATGATGAAACTGGCACCATCGAAGAAGGAACACCTGGGGCCCCATGCAGCGAAAACGACGAATGCCATTCTGGATTTTGTATCGACTCACCCGGCGGGCGGGTCTGTGCCCGACTATGCGACTCTTCAACCGCCTGCCCAGATGGGACGCGATGTTTACAGGTCCAAGGTGAACCCGACGTTATGTATGCCTGCGTGTATCTCTTCACCCGCCTTTGTCTGCCTTGTAATTCTGATATCTCGTGTGTAACCCCACTAGCTGTCGGGGCGCCAGCCTGTATGGGCGATGATGACGGGTGGTTTTGCGGCTCTCCTTGTGCAAGTGATGAAGACTGCCCCTCGACGCATCATTGCAGACTTGGAAAATCTATAGACAACGTTAACACTAGGCAGTGCGTACCAAAAAGTGGCACTTGCCCCTGTACTCAAAGGGCCGTCGATGAAGGAATAAGAACTGCGTGCGCCATATCGAATGAGTTCGGCCGGTGCCCAGGAGAGCGTTATTGCCTTGATACGGGCCTTTCTGAGTGCTCGGCAATGATTCCAGTAGCCGAAATCTGTGATGGAATCGACAATGATTGCAACGGCATTACAGACGACGTTGAACCTGTGGCATGCATGATAACTAACCGCTGGGGTTCATGCCCTGGTACAGCTAGGTGCTTAAATGGCAAGGACGATTGCTACGGAATCCCGCCTGAAAGGGAGGTTTGCAATGGAATCGACGACAACTGTGATGGACGGACCGACGAACAAGGTGCCATCGGCTGCATCAACTATCACAAGGATCAGGACCAAGATGGCTACGGTTTAAGAGATGACGCCAAATGCCTCTGTGGGCCTGAATATCCATACACCGCAACTCCTAGAACAGATCGGGATTATGACTGCGATGACAATAACGCCAATGTCCATCCAAACGCGGTGGAAATCTGCAATGGCATAGATGACAACTGTGACCAACGAATCGACGAGGAAAACGCACAAGGATGCGAGATTTTCTATCGAGACCTAGACATGGATGGCTACGGTTTAAGCACTGATTTTCGTTGCCTTTGCGCTGGCAAGGGGTCTTACACGGCCACATTGGATGGGGACTGCGATGACACCAATAACAAGGTGTATCCTGGTGCCATCGAACGCTGTAATGGTATAGACGACAACTGCGACGGACGTACGGACCCAGAGGGTTCTGCCGACTGCCAGCCATACTACTATGACGGGGATAGGGACGGCTACGGGACCGCTTCCAGACCTTCCAAATGCCTTTGTGGGCCTGAGTATTCCAGCCGATACACTAGTCTCAACTCGAACGACTGTGATGACACCAACGCCGAGATTAACCCTGCAAGACCAGAGATCTGTGGTGACGGCATCGACAACAACTGCAACGGCCAGACTGACGAAGACAACGCCCAAGGTTGTATCCTTCGCTATGAAGACAATGATGGCGACGGCTACGGAACTGGAAGTGGCTTGTGTATTTGCGGCCTGCGCCCACCCTACACAGCTGACGTTGGTGGCGACTGTAATGATCTTAATAGAAACATCAACCCTGGCAAACCAGAGCTTTGTGGGGATGGCATTGATAACAATTGCAACGGGGACACCGACGAAGAAGGAGCTGTTGGCTGTGTCGACAGGTACTACGATTTTGACGGTGATGGCTACGGTGTTGGTGCCCCAAGATGTCTATGTGCCGACGAGGGTTACTATACCGCCCTCGAAGGAGGAGATTGTGATGATCACGAATCGTCGCTGAACCCAGGTCAACCAGAATTATGTTTCGACGGCATTGATAACAACTGCAATGGCAAGACTGATGAAGAAGGGGCCCAGGGATGTGAGATTTATTACGCTGATCGTGACAACGACGGTTATGGAAACCCTTCGGATTCCAAGTGTCTATGCAGCCCAACGGACGTTTATACATCCCGTAACAACCGGGATTGTGATGACACAAACAAAGATGTAAACCCCGATATGCCAGAACTATGTGGTGATAACATCGACAACAACTGTAACGGCAAAACTGATGAAGAAGGGGCTCAAGGGTGTGTGGACTTCTACTATGATGGGGATGGCGACAATTATGGCGCCCTTGGTTCCACACCGCGATGCCTATGTGGGCCTGACGTGGCTGGAAAGTTCACGGCCACACTAGAAGGCGACTGTAACGACTCAAACCCGGCCATCAATCCTGGAGCCCGGGAAATCTGTGAACCAGAGGGGGTGCCACCTGTTGACGACAACTGTAATGGCCTGTTGAACGAAGAAAACGCGGTCGGCTGTGTCAGCTACTACTATGACGGTGATGGTGACGGTCGTGGCTCCAACCCAGACCAGCCAAAGTGCTTCTGCCGTGGAGGCAACCCAGCTATTAAATACACCAGCCTCTATTCCGATGACTGTAACGACAATGACCCTGAAATGGCGCCGGGCCTTGAAGAAAAGTGTGATGGCAAGGACAACGATTGCGACGGTTTCACGGATGAAGAAGGAGCTATTGGTTGCGACATTTACTATAAAGATCACGACCAAGATGGCTACGGTAACGATATCGACTTCAAGTGTCTTTGCTCGCCAGACCTGCTCAACCGTTACACAGCCACCGAGGCCGGAGACTGCGACGACGAAAACAGCGCGATTCATCCAGGGGCCTCAGTCTGTGGCATAGACGCTGACTGCGATGGCAATTTCCTTGACCCAGGCGAAGAGTGTGATGATGGCAACACCATCGCTTGGGACGGTTGCACCAACTGCCAAATAACCGAGTTCAGAGTCAACTACAACGCATCTATGGACCAGTGGATGCCAGCGGTTGCACCTGTTGCTAACGGCAACTATGCGGTAATTTTCCAGTCCTGGCAGGCATTGAAGGATGAAGAGATTGCCTTGAGATTTGTTGACGCCACTGGAAAACCCCAAGGAAACAATGACATATGGGTAAACTCGTTTAAAGACAATCCACAAACAGCACCCCATATTGCGGTGTTACCAAATGGAAACTTGGTTGCGGTATGGGAATCAACCGGCCAGGATAGCCAAGGTAAGGCTGTGATTTTACAAAGGTTAACGCCAACAGGAACCAAGATTGGTGGCGAGATACTCGTAAACTCCTTCACTCAGTACGATCAAAGACGTCCGTCGGTTGCGGCCCTCCCAGATAACGGATTTGTGGTGGTTTGGCAGTCCTATCTGCAAGATGGTGATAATAATGGGATAGTTGCCAGGCGCTTTAACGCGGATGGATCTTTTAATGGTAGTGAATTCGTGGTCAACCAGACAACGGCTGGGGTCCAGGATTCTCCCAGAATTCTGGGCCTTGATGATGGAGGCTTCATCATTGTGTGGCGTTCTGCAGTAAGTCGCGGTCCTGGCGTTAGCGACTACGATATATTCATGCGCCTCTACAACAATGAGGGGGCTGCTATAGGTGGTGAACAGCTTGTAAACACCACTACGACCAAGAATCAATCCAACCCCTCAATAGCCCAGATTACCAATAATCAGTACGTGGTTGTTTGGGATTCAGAGGACCAAGACGGGTCTGGGCTTGGCATCTATGGGCAGCGTTTTACCCTTTATGGTACAGAACACGGCCCAGAGTTTAGGATAAACAGCACCACTATTAGCGATCAGGCCCAACCTGTCGTTGCTGGGTTCCCCTCCACAGGAAGGTGGGTTGTGTTGTGGCGCTCCAATGCTCAAGACGGTTCAGGCCAGGGGACCTACGCACAACGGTTTTACGGTCCTGCAGCTTATGCTGGCGAATTCAGGGTTCACGAGTTTACGACCAGTGACCAGTGGTACCCAGCTGCGGCATGCCATGCAGATCAATTCCTTGTGACCTGGTCCTCGTATGCACAGGACGGCTCAGGTTACGGGGTTTATGGCCGACTGTTTAGCTGGTGATAGGCCCTAAAATTCAACGGTAATCGTTATTTTACTGGTTTGGGCTTAGGCTCTGAGGCTGGCTTTGCCTTTGGGGCGGCCTTTGGCTTATCGGCCTTTGGGGCGGCCTTTGGGGCGGCCTTTGGCTTGGCGGCTTTTGGGGCGGCCTTGGGAGCAGCCTTCGGAGCCGCTTTGGGGGCAGCCTTCTCTGGCTTCGGCTCGGCGGCCTCCGCTTCCTTTGCCTTGGCAAGTTCAGCTTGCAAATCAGCTACTTCCGCTTCCAATGACTTCACCACTGCACGCAAAGATGACAGCTCATCACGGGTGACCAGCTCCAAAGTTCTGGCCACCAGCTTGATTTGCGCCTCCATGTTTTGCCGCATGTCGGCTTGGAAGTTTAACGCCTGGGAAAGCAGCGTTTGAACACGCTGATCGGATAGAATCTTTAGAGCCATTGGTGAAAACTTCTCTAAAACTGCCTTTATAACCACTTCACGCCATATATCAGACATCGATACAACTCCTTGAAAAAGCGCCCATTGGATGATCAACCGTTTGAGAGAACTTGTCAAATCAGGCTGTAAATTCAAAGTGGCAAACTTCAAGTAACATTAGGATTATTAGCGAAAGTTATTGACAGAGCGTCATTCGGGAATAGAATCCGTGACCGTCAGGGTTCGAGTTATTCGAATTCATGCTGATGTCTTTTCGATATGGAGTGTTTGGAATGAGTAAAGTAATCAGAATCGGAATAAATGGCTTTGGGCGAATTGGACGTCTGGTGGCCAGAGCGGCCATTGAGCAAGGTGGATTTGAGGTTGTTGCGATCAACGATTTGATCGATCCAAAAAATTATGCCAAGGGTGTCAGATTTAATGCCAAGCTGTTTGAGTTTGACTCTGCCCATGGCCGTTTCCCTGGGACTGTCGAATATAACGACACCCAAATTATCATCAATGGTAAGCCCGCGGATTTTCTGTCTTTCAGGTCTCCTGAGGAGATTCCATGGGCCAAGTACGACGTCGATTTTGTCGTTGAAGCCACTGGTGTTTTCCGCAATCGCGCCCAGATTGAAGGCCATCTGAAGGCTGGTGCCAAGAAAGTGTTGCTTACGGTCCCCCCAAAGGATGCGATTGATGCCCTGATTGTTCATGGGGTCAACGACGCGGATCTGAAGCCTGAGCACAAGCTGATCTCTAATGCTTCGTGTACAACGAACTGTCTGGCTCCAGTGGTTAAGGTTCTGCACGAAAAATTCGGGCTTGTGCGTGGTTTCATGACCACAGTTCATGCCTACACCAACGACCAAAAAATCCTGGACCAGATTCACAGCAGCGACCTGCGAAGAGCTAGAACTGCCGCAGTTAACCTGATCCCGACGACAACTGGTGCTGCCAAGACAATTGGCAAAATTATTCCAGAACTTGAAGGCCGTCTGGATGGTCTGGCAGTCAGAGCCCCTGTACAAGATGGCTCTTTGGTTGACTTTGTGTGTGAGCTGGAAAGAATCCAGGTTCGCGATCCAAAGGAAATGATTAAGGAAATCAATGCAGCCATGAAGGAAGCTGCAGAAGGTCCAATGAAGGGTGTATTGGAATACTCAGAAGACGAACTGGTTTCCACTGATATCATTCATAACCCTGCTTCCTCTATCTTTGATGCGAATTCAACGATGGTCATGCCAAACAGCCGCATGGTTAAAGTGCTGGCTTGGTACGACAACGAGTGGGGTTACTCCTGCCGTTGCGTAGACCTAATGCGAATCGCCCAGAAGTAGTTCAGCCCAGCCCGCCCTGGCCATGCCCCCGTCCCTGCCCCCCGGGATACACGCTTACCATAACCGGTAAAACAGGATACAATCCGCGCAGCTCTTTGTTAGAAACCAAAGGAAAAGCGGTCATGAAACAACAAAAATGGGCTTTATGGGTCGTTGTAAGCCTGACACCCCCGATAACGGACAAGAACCTCCAGAGCCATGTGAAACTGCCGCCATGACCGACAAGATAGAGGCAGCTACCACGGCGATGCAGGAGGCCAAGGCTGCCTATCAGGCCAAGCGTGAATCCGGTGAGCAAGAGGCAACAAGCGCTGCGATTGCCTATCTGAAAACCAAAGAAGCCGTATCTGATATAAACACCGACGGGTCGGCGATTTTTTTCACCTGGGCATCCAGCATTAGGTGCGGTATTTACACTGCCCCTATGTCCTCTTTCGTCGGAAGTTACGCCCCACAGCCCCCACCACCAGCTCCATCGCCGATAAATGCGCCCGTTGGCTCTGGGAAGGCCGCTGTTTACTCAACGCTGCCCCCCGAGGAAGGCTCGCAAAACACTCACCAGGAAATAAGACGATTGCTAACAAATGCCGGCTTTGATGTTGCTCCCGCATTTGAAGGCCCTGCAGTTACCTTGGAAGCTATCCGCCGGATATCCAAGTTAGACGTGGTTTACATTCGAGTCGATGGTGCCACCGACGATGAAGTCTTCGCCTTTTTGACCGGTCAGTCTCCAACTGGCGACCTCTGTCCAATGGCCGGCGAATTCAGTAGTCGCGCCATTGGACTTGGTACAACGGTAGACGACGATGGCACATACTTCACGATCTACCCGAATTTTTTCAAAGGCTTTGAATTTAAAGACGACAGTCTGCTTTATTTTTCGGCCTCTGACGGGCTCAGGAATGACAGTCTAGCATCCGTCATGCATGAAAAGGGACTAGGCGTGTTCATCGGCTGGAACAACAGCATATCGACTGGAACAGAGGACGAAAGGACAAACGTCACCCTTTTCGAGCGACTTTTACAGGGTGCATCACTTGGCGCCGCGATGACAGAGCTAAAGCAGGAGGACGAATCATTCGGCCAATGCTCAATAGTAATCGACGATGAGGAAGTCCTTGCTGAGCTTGACTACTACCCTAAACTGGAGGGCGCATCAATCCGGATCGTTACTGGATGCGATGAAGATTCGGAGTGTTTGCAAGAGCCTGACGAACAAGTCTGTCACAGTCACCAGTGCACCAAAAAAAGTTGCGTTTTGGAGTGTCAGCAACAAGGATGCGGCGTCAGTTCTCAGTGTCCTGAGTTGTCATGTGGTACTTGTGCTGATAATACAATCTGCGATAGCAACCTCAAGTGTATGCCGAAAGAGGTTAACGACTGTGTAGGTGGCTGGTGCTACATTCCTGCAGGCTCGTTTAAGATGGGAACTTTCGGCTCAGGGGTCAACGCTGATGAACAGCCGAAACATTCGGTCACGATTACACGCGCTTTCTATATACAGGAGACCGAGTTAACCCAAGGTCAGTGGAAGTTGCTTAATGACACGAATCCGTCTCACTTCAACACATGTGGTGATGACTGTCCCGTTGAGATGGTTAATTGGTTTGATGCTGCAAACTATGCAAATCAGCTTTCCGAAAATGAGGGGTTCCAAAAGTGTTACCAGTTTAGCAATTGTGGAACTCCCTTGGGAACGAACCAGGACTGTGTAGTCACTTTTGCAGGTCTTGATTGCAGAGGTTATCGTTTGCCTACTGAGGCTGAATGGGAATATGCGGCTCGGGCGGGTACTACGTCATATTACTATGGCGATCTTGATGAAATTGCTTGGTATTACAGCACCAGTCACAATAGAACAGAAAGAGTGGGCCAGAAAACACCTAATGCGTGGGGATTATATGATGTTTCTGGCAATGTGTGTGAGTGGGTTAATGACTTCTACAGTGCCACTTATTATGAGGATCATTGCAAATCAGGTTGTAAGGATCCTCTGGGTCCCTCGAATGGCTGGCAGCGGGTTCATCGCGGCGGCGGGTTTGACTTTGACCCAGATGAGGTGCGTTCAGCTAGCCGTGACAAACGCGCACCTAATAGTGGCTTCATGGCCCTAGGCTTCCGCCTAGTAAGGACGGTAACCGAGCCCGAATTCCCACCCTTGTAGCCCTGCCCCTGTCCCTGTCCCCGCCCCCTGACGGTCGCGTCCGCTACCGCCTGCACCGTCCCTGGCCCAAGGCCCTCCATCGTCTTGCCGCTGGGCTTGGCGATGTCAGTCAGGTCCACCGCCACGTACGGCAGCTTACTGGCAGTCAGACGACCAACCTCCGACAGGTAACTGGTCAGTCGAACATTACTGCAGTGGGGAAGGTCTAATTCGAACACCGTTGCTTCCAAATATCGGCTGCGGTACACTTGATGTCCCCAATGGGAGAAACGCGACCATGAAACTCATGTTTTCATTCCTGGCTGTTTTGATCGCCTGCGGCTGTGCCTCAAGAGACTCTGCCTCAATATCACCCACGAAGGGGGTTTCCGTTGATGAAATGGACACGGCTCAGTTCGATGGAACCGGCTGTGTGCTGTCCAGACAGATCGATGCAGTCACGGCGGAAATGATCTGCATGGAATTCGACGACATCTGGCAGATGGGCGCAAAAATTGTCACGGTGCGAATCGGGCAGGAGGGACTGGATTTCGTTAAGAAAGATTTGTCCAGTATTGCTGAAAGCGACGAGTACGGCACGGCGTTCAAAAAATCAGTCAAGGACGCTGCTGATGGTGAATCTTACGTAAAGCCTATCGAAGTTGTTCTGTCTGGGTCGACGGCTACGCTACCGGGCACTGATTTCACGCTGAAGGTAGAGTCTTCGAATGAAGCGTTCGGTCTCGCGATTTCAAAGGACAATTTTGTCGTGAGCTCTTTCAGTCAGCCTCGGCCAGAGTTTCACGATATTTCGCTGGTTGGTGCATGGTTTCTTGCTGATATGAAGGGGGTGCTCGCGCAGATCGTCGACCACCTCAACGCACCGGGCCGCAGCCCGAGTGTGGAGGGATTCAGATACGTCTATCTGTCCTTCAAGGACGCGCCGACCGGCCCTATTGAGCCGAAACCTTTGAAACTGACTTACCGCAATACTAAAAGTAGACAGGCGTTCGATGTCATCTGGCCGTACATCAATGGGCGCTTGGAAATTGAGGACCTCCATATGGAAGGCGATTGGTCGAGCGATGCCCAGCCAGACCCCGGGTCTCTTATTGTCGAAGGTGACAACCTCCTGGCCTTCTTCGGCGCGGAGGTCATGTCGACGCTCCCCATGTACTGGAAGGATCGACAGCGTGCAAACTTCGCATGCTTCTGGGAACCGGAATCCGTATATTGGACTGCAGAGAAGAAACTGGTCACCGTGAAGGGAATGTCTCTGGAAGCGATAGCATACCGACTGGTTCATTTGGAAGGTGATGGGTTTGACAGCAAAGAATACTGGGTATCACCAGAAGTCGGCCTGGTTCGTGGTCCGAACATTGTTCTGGAGAAGGTCGTAGAAATGAATGCTAGGTGACCCGAGCGGTTCAGAAGGAGAGATGGCGCTTTCGCGGGTCCTTCTCGCATGCGCCTATGCCCTAGTTACCCGGCATCAGTCGTTTCCGGTTCCGAACCAGCCCGTCGGAGGCGTCTCCATCATGAGCAATTCAACGCGGCGGTTGCGGGCATGGGCACGCGGCGAGTCGCCCGCTTGTACTGGCTGTCGCTTGCCAAACGAAAGCACGAACATCCGTTCGGCCGGGACTCCCATGTCGTCACTAAAAATCTGCGCCACGGATTCTGCACGGCGTGCGGCCAGCGCATCATTGAGTTCATCGGAGCCCCGCTTGTCGGCGTGACCCTCGACACGCAGGAAGGCCTTTGGATACTGCTGCATTGCCAAAGCAATCTCGCGAAGGAACGGCATCATGGCAGGCGATGGATTGTGGTCGTTGGTCTCAAAGTAGACGGAACTGCTCGGAAGTTCTCGGGTCAGCACGCGCATCAATCGGTGGATCCGGCCCCCCGACGCCAGGATGAGCTGCCCATCAACAACGGCTAGGCCACTGGAGGCGTTCTGCTCGTAGCCAAGTCCCACAGGAAAGAACTCGAATCCCCCATTCTCGCTGCACTGAACCTCACGGTGCGAAACGGCGCAGACCACCTCGGGGGATGTCCCCAACCGAACAAGGCGCCGCGCCCCGCTGCCGGGCGCCAAAACACGTGTCCAGTTCCCCGAATCGCCGATGCTGCGATACAATGAGCCATCCGCGCCAGCCAGCAGCCAAATTTGCTGGTGGACCGGAAGCATCATCTGGCTCGCAACGCCCTTCAGGCAGGGTTCGGCCAGCCCACGCACCGCTCGCTCAACCCAGTTCTCGCCGCCATCGGTGGTGCAGATCATTCGGTCATGGCTGCTCAACACGCAAAATGCCCGGGGGTTGGTTTCCTGGCCTCGCCAGAACACGACCGGTATGGCACCAGCCGGAGGGGATACGGACAGTGCCGGCACGACCATTCGCCGAATCCGTTCGGGTGCCGCGTCAAGGCGCCATTGCTCAAGAACAAGGGCCCCTGCGGCGTCCCTACCCAGAACCAGAAATGCACTACGCGCCAACCAGGCCACGTGCAGCAGCTCCGACAGATCTGTGGTCACCTGACTCGGCCGGCCCTCCGCATCCAACAGCCACAGTCGGTGGTCGGATCCCACGATCAGGGACCGGTTACCTAATGGTCGCACCTCCCTAAATGGCGTTGCAATCTCGACAGCAAGTGGCAACCATTTTGCGCCACACGCATCCGAACGCAGTAGTCCATCGGATGCGGCAACCACTAGGCTCGGACACTCCGGGCGCCCACCAAGCCCCCACATGTCCAGGAAATCGACATCAGGAGACGCACCGAACTCGTTCCACCGGTGGATCGGGCGTACGGCGACTTGTACCTCCCCGGCGTTTCGGGGAGGACGAACCCGAACCACGTACTGGCGAGACAGTCGTTCGGCAATCTCCTGTAAGGCATCAACGTAGGGCTGCGGACTCGTCGTATCGTCGGGAACGTGGATGACCTGTCCCTGCAGCTCCGAAGCGAGTTGCCTAAAGGCGGAGTCACCCGGGTTCGCGTCGGGCGTGACCAGTAGGAATGGCCGAATCTGGCGGGTCTCCAGTTCCCGGATCAGTTTCACGGTCTCAGGGTCGTTCGCTCGGATTACCGGCTCTCCACATGTATGAAGCATCGTGCGAAGCGCATTGTCCCAATAGCCATCTTGAACGCACCTGGGAAGGCCGAACTTCTGAGCACACTTGGACAGGAGCGACGGGGCATCCCCCCCCAGTTTCCGAATACAACCGGCTTCGCAGTTGGCAGCCTCGCCGGAAGCCAATGCCCGACAGTTCCTACGACACTGGAGAATCTCTTTCCCCTTGTTGCACGGACTATTCGAATGAGTCCGCAACCTGTCATGGCCTCCAGTGTTGATCTGCAACGGTTCGTCGGTCATCAGGACGACAACACGTTCGCCCTTCGCCCCCTGAAGCATTGTTCCCGCCTCCAAGAGCGCCGCCACACCGTCCTCACCGTCCCCGCCGCCAGTGGCGGATGACAGTTGCTGCATCCATCGGATGAACTGATCAGACTTGCTGGAGGGGCGATGCACATCCATCACCTGCTCGGTAAAGGTCAGCAACCCCAGGCGGGCACTGCGCCCCCGGTAGTTCAGGGTACTCGCGAAGTGGGCAACGGCCATGCGCACGGCCTCCCGTTCGGTGCTCATGCTGCCTGACATGTCGATCGCGAAAACAATGTCGAGGGGGCGTTCCTCCTCGAATCCCCAGAACTGGAGGATCTCGACCTTACGGCTGCCAAAGAAGACACGAAACGCATCGCGGGTCAGGCCAGAAACGCGGGCTCCAGATGCATCGCGCACCTCGATATAGAGATCAAGATCCCCGTTGGCCTGGCGGATCGTTCGAGTAATCGCCGCCCGCATCCCGAACGCATCCTTTCGCTGGAGTTCGACGAAGGCCAGAAACCGTTCCTCCGCCTCGCGGGATTCGCGGGCCTCTGGGAACCAGCGGACAAAGCGCAACCACTTCGCGGGCTGGTCCGCCAACTCGGCCTCCTGCCAGTAGAACGTCACCGCACGCTTCTGGAACCGTTCGGCCTCCCGATCATCCGGGAAAAGGCGCGCATATAGCAGACTCATCGGACCGGACTTGTGGCGGCTGGCGGCTTTGGCCAGTTTCGCACGAAAGCGCTCAGCCTGCTCGGAGATTCGTGGAACCGATTCCATTACTTGAAGCAGGGTATCCGTCTGTTCATCATCCAAAGGCTGGCCGGCCTCCAGTGCCTGTCTCAGCGCACGCAGGTGGTAGTCGGCAATCGCTCGCTCGAAGCGCTCCGGCCACTGCCCCCGGGTGTACCGTTCCAGACCGGCGATCAGCTGATTGAGTTCATGCGACGCGTGCGCATCCTGGAATGCACGACGCGCCTCCCGATCGTAGAGCTCGGGTTCGAAAGGTACCATCTCGGGCCATTCGCCGTAAGCCTCCATGAGTTCCTGGTAGGCAGCGACGGTATCCGTACGAATGGCTAGATCCCGGGCCACGCTCAATTCATTCACCCGCACTCCGGAAAGCATCTCGGCAGCCTCGGGCCAACTCTCATAGGTCAGGCGAAACTCGC
Organism: Oligoflexales bacterium; assembly: GCA_012840965.1. GTDB lineage: Bacteria > Myxococcota_A > UBA9042 > DTJE01 > DTJE01 > DUVQ01. The sequence continues at coordinate 27,088 of DUVQ01000009.1, forward strand.
GCCACCCAGCCAACGAGGAAGCAGACTGGGCCTCTGCCAATGCCTTCAGGACTTCATGCTGCCGGGCTTGCGCAACCGACGCGGCGGCCTCCGGTCGTGCCCCGTATGTACGAAGAAAGGCGCGAACTGCATCGAGGCTGTCCTGGTCCAGCGCCCGACGCAACGCGATCTCGGCCTCACGTCGGCCGGCAATCTCCGCCTCGGGAACACCCGGGTAGCGAGACTGAAACTCCTGGTAGCCCTCCAGGGTATCCAGGGGTTGGGTTTGGTCCCGGAAGAACGCGGTGGCTTCGAAACCGCGTGACCGATGAACCAGGTCCGCCACTATGGGCTCCCGGGCGTAACGCCTCGCGAATTCCCGGTAGGCCTCGACCGTGTCAGCACGTCGAGCCAATCCCAGCCGCGCCTCGCCCACCAGAACAAAGACTTCATCGCGCTCGGGCGGGTGCTTGCCCCGCGCCTGCTGCTTGTCCAACCAGGACTGCCCTTTGCTCACAACGCGGTCCAAGGAGCCGTTATCCAGGAGTTTGCGAAGGGATACCGGCAGACCGGCACATCCGGTTCCCAGGAGGCACAGCCCCAGGGCAACAACAACGATTCGGGAGAATTGCTTGGAACTACTCATACACCTCACCCTTGGAAGTCTTGCCGAGAAACAAGCATGTGGTCGCCGCTCCTGTCAGTCACCGGCCCTTCCCGACGTATGGGTCCCGAGGGTCGTTGCGGGTGACGCGGGCGTTCCCTTCACCGGCGCCACCGACAGCGCCACGGACAGCAGCGACGCTGAACAGCCAATGCCACCTATCACAGATGCTCGCAGGTCGCAATGATTTTAGACCTTCCCCACTGCAATAATGTTCGAATTGGTCAAGATCGAGCGCATACGACTACTTTGATTCAAGAAAAATGGACATAAATTCGGCGAGTTATCGAGGACAACAACAAACATTGCATCGTCTACGAGGGGAGTGGGGAAGGTCTAAATTCCCGCCCCTGCCCCTGTTCCCGTCCCCTTCCCCGTCCCTGTCCCCGCCCCTGTCCCTGTCCCTGTCCCCGCCCCTGTGCTATAGTTCCAGCCGGTTCCTTTTTCTTTCTCTAACACAAAGGAGTGAATTTGCCATGATCGTAAGGACGCCCTCTGAATTTTTGGACGCCTTTGCTGCTCTTAAGCCTCTCGAAAACCCACAGGCCACGGCCAGGGGCGCCTTTTTGCTGGCTCCAGCCGATTTTTCCTTGGCCCAGGAGTCTGCCACCGATAACAAATACATGGCCATGGACCAGGTCGTAGACCCCTTGAAGGCCTTGGCCCAACACTCTAACTTGGCCTCTGCACTGCGTCAGGATGTGCCAATCATCGTGTTCCCTGGGGATCCGACTACTCCCGACGCTGTATTTCCCAACAACGTGTTTGGGACTGCCCCTGGGACGTTTATCGTTGGAAAAATGCGCCATCCTGTGCGCCAAGTTGAGGCAACTCGTCAGGACATTCGCTCATTTTTCACTGACATAATGGGCTACAACCAGTATGACATGTCCGGACGTGACGACTTGGTGGCTGAACTTACAGGGTCCTTGATCATCGATCACATCCGCAAGGTCGGTTATGTCGGCCTGACTGAGCGGTGCGACCTGGAAGGAGCAAAGGCCATGCATGAGGCCTTTGGCCTGCGTCTGACCTTTGCCTTTGATTTGGCTGAAGGTGAGTACCACACCAACGTGGTGTTTACTATGCTGGCTGGGCGTGGCGCCATTTTGTCGGCTGACGGCTATAAGGATCCTGAGGTACCAAAGGCAATCGCCAAGGCTTATGACAATAAAGTCGTGTGGTTAACACCACAGCAAAAGGCCGCGTTTGCTGGAAACGGAATCACCCTGACAGAAGATAGAGTCTGGCTAAGCACAGCAGCAGTCAATTCGTTGACCAAGGAACAAATGGACCAATTCGCGAAGTACGGCTTTAAGGTCGGCCACGTTGATTTATCTGAAATAGAAAAAGCAGGTGGAAGCCTGAGGTGCTGTGTTGCCGAAATCTTTTAATTAATTCCAACACTTAAAACATCTTTTATCGCATCAAAAGCCCACTGTTACTGAATCTCTTTTGGTCCTGGGACAATAAACATTTTGTCCTCTAAGGACTCCTCGTCTGTAGCGGCTGCCTGCGATTCAGAACCCCGCCATCCTTTAAACGCATCGATTGCCAATGCTTGGTCCCCTGTGGTTTCAGTCGGCACCCACCCTGTAGCCATCTGATCCTGCAGGGCCCACATCTCCTGCTTTAGCTTGGCACGAAGTTTTTTGCGCCTGTAGACAAACAAAAACAGCAGAGTTATCGCCAACCATATCGCAGCGGCACTTGTCAGCACCACTATCAAGCTATCAATCCGACTAAACGAAGATTTAAAGTCCTCAAAGGCCTCTTCTGGATAGACTCCAAATGCACGATGAAAGGCCGCTTCAAACGGCTCACCATTGCGCAAGAACTTGATAGTATTAGCTATTCCCTCACCAGATGAAACGCGGTTTAGATATCTGAAAAACAGCATCGATTGGGAATATGCCAGATGTACCTGAGCGCCAGAACTTGGGAAACCGTTTGTGATCTCGGCCAAGGGAATAAACGACTTGGTTAAGCTGGCATCCATGGACGACCTCAGACGATCAGCCACGCTTTCATCGGCCACAAGCATGGCAAACCCTTCATGAAACCAGCGCGGGACCTGACGCCCTTCAAGCGCTGAGTCCAGGTATATGTGGGCAAGTTCATGGACGAACGTGTCACGAACCTTAAAAACCTCGTTTCCTCGCGCTGATATGACTATTTTGTCCATGTGCGACATGGCAATACCAGCGACCCAACCCTTGATTGGCCGCGACGTGCCCACCATTTCGCTCATGGATTCATCATCGGAAGCAATTGCAACCTCGATCACCCTTGGGTCATCAATGCCTAAGACACCTAAAACATAGCGACGCTTTGATTCTGCATCACGCTCAAGCCACTCTACGACGTGCTTTGCCCCTGGAGCAGGGTTAAACACAAAATGAGGGTTTTTCTGGGCGTACGCCAAACCCGAGGTAAACAAAAGCACTGCTGCCATGACTGGAACTATTTGCAAATTATTCATGGTCGTTTTGGGCGTTAAGGACGTTGCCAGAAAAAGCGCCCGCGTGAAGCCCCAACCTCCAACAAGAAGCCAAAGTTAAACTTGATACGACCAGACTCATCCGCAAGGCCTGCAGGTGGATTTAGAAACGGGCCAGCCTCCCGAAAAGCCCGCAAGGCCTCGTCATCTAGGAACGTCAGCCCTGATTGGCGCACAACCTCCAACCTGCTAATCGCCCCCTTGGCGTCCAGTTCCACGGCAACCACAGTCAGCCTATCCTTTTTGCCGTATACCTCACCGGTTGGGTCTCGCGATGCATAAAGGTCACCAGGAGACCAAGTTCCCCTGACGCCGTTTTTAACCCTTTGGAAAAAGTCCCAATATCTGAAGCTTCTGGAATTAACCATTGTAGTTTCGCCCTCGTCGGTCACCCCAAGAAGCGCATCATCTGAACCTGAAGGGCCGGCAGTACCATAACTGCCACCATCGCCACGCCCCATCCGACCAGCAAAACCACCTCCAGCCCCTAGTGATGGGACCATCAACCTGCCAAGGGCGGCCATATCTATTTTGCCCGCCGCGGCCTTTTCCCCCTTTAGCACGGTTTCTTGGGCATCAGGAAGCTTGCCCTCACCCGCCTTTTTTCCAGCCCCAGCGACCGCGTCGCCATCAGTCCCTTCATCACCTGGCGCCACTTTTGCATCCGGACGCGCCCTATCACCCGGCGCCCCAGGCTTACCGGGGCTAGCAGCCGGCCTGCCCCTATGGCGCGACCGCTGTTCCTTTTTTACTTTGGTGTCATATTTGCTTAAAAAGCGGGCATGTTCCGGAACTTCTTCGACGGCAGGCTTTGGGATGTCAACAATCTGCCCGTCCGCCACTTCCTGTCTGGCCTTTTTGGCTTGCTCAGCCTCGGCCTTCTCCTTGGCCTCCTGGGCACGCTCCAGCACCCTCAAGCGGACTGCCTGCTTGGCCTCTTGTTCAACTTTGGCAGGTGGAGGTTCAACATTAAGCAGCAGTACGAATAAAAGCAGGTGGAGCAATGCTGAAACGGCAATGCCCCATACAATCTGTCGAGAGCTAGATTTGTCGCGCATCTCGATCATCCTGGCAGCTATTGAGCCTCATCAGGCAAGTGCTCAAGGGCCGCCGCAAAGTTTTTCACACCCAGTCCCCTTAAAGTATCAATTAGGCCCATCACCTGCCCATATTCTACAGTCCGGTCTGCATCAATAACGGCCATGGCAGACGGATTTTCTTCCAAAATCGCGGGTATTCGCGCCTTAATCTGGTCGATATCCATAATCTCGTCATTCAACATGAACTGGCCATCAGAAGAAACTCGAAAAGCCAAGGAACTTTCAGCAAGTTCATCACCAGTACTACCTTCTGGCAACTGCACCTCAAACCCCTTTCGAGTTATATAAGTTGCTGTAACCATGAATATAATCAACAAAACCAACATAACGTCGACCATCGGCGTCACGTTGATCTCAGTAATCATTCTACGTTTTTCCAGCCCCACAATAGCTTCTCCGCAAACACGGCAATCATACTATCTATTCGATTACTCAATGGTCAAGGTCTTGGCTAAAACAGGTCCTATCTCGTACCCTAAGACACTCACTCAAATTGCTTTGCCCATGTAGACTGCTTTCTCGATAATGGAGTACACTAGTGAAGGTGGAGCAGTGAGCATTAGGGTTTTCGGCGTGTTAGAAGGAGGCTTTATGAATCTTATCACTGCAGAATGGCGGTTTTTGACCCTTGCGATCACTGTTCTCGGCGCGGCGCTCTTTTTGGGGTGTGACGCTGTTGGACAGGGGGAAGAACCGGACGGGGATGCTAATTCGAGGCAGGTTGACGCGGTCGTCGAAGCTCCTCCACTTGAGGGAGGTTCCAACAACGCCGAGGACCGAGTTGACCTTGATTCAACTGGGAATCTACGACGTACAAACCCTGAGGTGAGCTTGGAGGATCCCAAGCCATCAGATGCCTCGCAGGATGATGCGGACGAGCCTGAGTCTGACCCTTTGGATCCTGAAACACCGGCGGATACCTCGACTGACGATGGGGACGTTGAAAGGCTTTGTGAAAAGACTGAGTGTTGTTTCGACGTGGCCATAGATCCGGCCCCCGTCTCGCTCTCGCCCTTCCAGATTCAGCGGGTGACCGAGTCGGCTTACCCAGTGCCAGATGGGGTTCCTCTGGAGAGTGACCTTCTACTAATCAGGGCAAAGTGGCGCGACGTCTTCGCGGATCCTTCGAGTGGGGTCTGTCAAACGCCCTGTGGTGGACACTGTGTGCCGTCGGGGGGAAAGGTTTATTTGGTGGACACTCGGACCGACGCGGTACGGTTCGTAGGGGACGAGGACACCGAGACCTGGAAGAGCTGGGGGCCAGCTATTGTTCACACTCCCACCATCTATGGGTATGAAGTGGAGCTTGATGACGGGAAGCTGTACTACTTCAATTCAACGGACAACGCATGGCAAGAGCCGGCTGCGGGCAACGGGACAGTACGCCCCTGGGCGGTATGTTTTCTGACGGTGGGGCGAAACGGTCGCTGCATTCATTTCCCACTTACAGCCGATCCAGGCCCGTGCCCCCTAGATGTGCCAGAGTACTTGATGTCTGGTGGCCAATGCCCCACTTTCTAAATGAACCCCTAAGAACCTTCACATCAAGCAAAGCATCAGCAACGTGGTGCCAATACCTAGGACAAGGTTACTGCTCTACTTGATCTCTCAAATCAAGCAAAACCTGAATGTACTCGTCAGGTAGGTCGGCGTGTATGTCGTGGGCAGACTTAAAGTCCCCTATATATTTGCCATTTGGTATTAAATCCACAACTCTTTGAGCATCTATTTCGTCCATAGCGGCTAGAAGAACGTCGTTTCCATCGTAATATCCGGGTGCAGTTACCTCATTAGGTGCTACATGCATCACAACTGTAGGCGACTTGATGCTTTTCAGGGTTTCTTCTTGGTCAAATCCAGCAAACCATGAAAAATCATAAAAAGTCACTCCGAATCTCAAATCATAATTGCCTGACCCGTCCTGCATATTCGCATTCAAGGCATAAAGGGCGTTTATCCCAAGCTTGGGTGGGTAGTACCATATTTTGGGTATTTCCCCGGGATGTTTATCCAAATACCTCAATGCCGGGGCTTTTACCAACTGATTCCAGGCTTGTGGATGCTGGGCGTCAAAGACTTCCTGCATGTAGTCATTTTCTAGCGAAAACTGCATGAATGTATCTATCTCACTTTGATTCAGATAGTCATACATGTTCTTAAACCCTAGCCACGCAATTGTTTTTTCCGCCCTTCCAGGTAGGGTTGAAAAGAAAGGACCATCCTCCAAAACAGTCGCAATGATGTGGTCAGGTCTGTTGGCAGAAACATAAGCGGCAAGCAATGCTCCCGAGGAGTGCCCCGAAATATAGACCTTGTCCTTAATCACGTTTTCGATGAACCATATTATGTCGTTTCCTATTGTGACCGCGTTGTATTTATCGCGTTGTATTTATCAGGATTCTTGGATGATTTTCCGTGCCCATAGTAGTCAAGGGCGTAAACATGAAAATGTTCTGATAGCCTTGGCAGTACTTTTGCGTAATCGTAGCAGTCGACCTGTTGCCCATGAAGTAAAAGGAGTTTTGGTCCGTTGTTTGGGCCCTCAATGTAATAAATCTCCAAACCACCTTCTAACCTGGCCATGTCTTCGGTAAAACCTAGTTTGTATCCACTTTCTTCTAAAAAACTTGCGTTTAGGTAGTCGAAATTCAAATTCCTGTACGCAAAAACGCAAACGGCCATTGTTACTGCTAGAGCGACTATTCCAACTGCTACGGCGAGCTTAAACTTCATAGCTTTCGTCGATTTTGCCAAAACAGCACCTTCAAAGCCGACATCAGAGTTGATCAGCTTTAATGTTCCTTTCTTCTACGTAAGGATCGATGCATCTTTAAAACCTCGCCAAAGGCTATTTGGCGATCAAATGCCTCTGCTATGCTGTATCCTTCTAGCTGTACCAAAAACGCCCTGATGATTCCGGCGTGTGTTACCACCAAAACGTTTTGTGATTCAACGTTTGGCAAATCAGCAATGAAGTCGTCAACTCGTTTTGTCATTTGTACGTAGGATTCGCCTTGTGGGGTCGGCACATTGACGTAATCGTCAAACCATCGTTTTCCAGCCTCTTGGGCGTAGATGTCGTCCCATTTTACCCTTTCCCACTTGCCAAAACTGTATTCTGTTATGCGCTTGTCTATGATGACGTTTTTTGAAAATGCTTCTGCCAAACGCGTGCATCGCGTGAGCGGGCTGCTGTAGACCTTGCTAAAGGCCACCCCTTCTAGCTGTTTTTTTACAGCCTCCAACTCCTGCTCAAAGCTGTCAGCAAGCCCAACATCTGTATTGCCGTAACAAATGCCTTTTGGCATGGAAACGCTGGTATGACGAAGCAAATATAAGGCCACAGCTGGATAAGACCCTTAAAGAAGGCGACCCATTATACCCACACAGCGATGGCTGCATATGCTAGATAGAAGGCTATTTCGTTGAATTGCTGCATGGCTCCCAATACATCACCGGTAAAGCCACCAATTCTTTTTTCGATGTATCGCTTCAAGACTATGTAAATCAAGGCGAATATGGGGAGAATTGCTAACATTATTTTCCAATTCAAAAAAACCAAAGGAACGGCTGCCAAAACTGCAGCAATAACTATCGTCGCAGTATCAGGCTTGCGTCGAGTATGCCCCGCCTTGCTGTTTTCGACGCGTGCGTATTGCGAGTTTCTGATCATCAAAATGGGGGTAAACCTGCTTGTGGAGTGAGCCGCCACCAGCACCCAGGGAAGCTGTGACGACGATATAGAAACAAAAAGCGAAAACTTAAGTAAAAACGCCAGGATCAAAGCCATGACGCCGTACGCTCCAGAACGGCTATCCTTCATTATTTCCAGGATTCTTTCTTTGGTATAGCCACCTCCAAAACCATCGAAAAAGTCAGCAAAACCGTCCTCGTGCAAGGCCCCTGTCGCAAGGATCATTGCTGCCAAAGCTGCAACGGCCGCAACTGATTGTGGAAGACGCAAGGCCAAAGCAAATAAGGCAAAAACCACCGCCGCCAAACCACCAACAATAATTCCCACCAAAGGAAAGTAGCGTAATGCCGGCGTAAGTTTTTCCTCGCAAAAATCAATCTGCCCCACCGGAATGCGAGAATAGTACTGTAAGGCGTGAAGAAATAAACTAAATTCCTGCTTCATGCTTTCTATCAATTTGCTCATCACAAACTTCTGCTTCGTCGAAGCTTGCCATTTGGTTCAAGAAATTAACCGCAGATTCCAAAATTGGGTAGGCAACCGCAACGCCTGTGCCTTCGCCCAAACGTAAATCAAGGTGCAGTATCGGGTCGGCCTTCATGTATTCAAGCATGTGGCGGTGTCCTGGCTCGTTGGATGAGTGGCAATAGATAACATTATCCAACACATCGGGCTGCATGTTGTAGGCCGCCAAAAAGCCGGAAGTTGCGATAAACCCGTCTGCCAGAATCGTCATATTCAATCGTCTGGCCTCTATAACCCCACCACAAATCATGGCTATTTCCAGTCCGCCAAACGTTGCCAGCGTTTCAATTGGCGTTTTTGGGTCATATTTTTCAGCTACTTGGCTCAAAATCCGACATTTGCGTTCCATTCCGTCGGCCTTAAGCCCGGTACCAGGTCCAACACAATCGCGAAGTGGTATGCCCGCGATTTTATGTAGTAACAACGACGCTGACGACGTGTTACCGATGCCCATTTCACCAAATCCTATTACATTGCAGCCTCGATTAAACTCCTCTTGCACACACTGCGCACCGGTTTCAATCGCCTTTTGACATAGTTCGATTGACATTGCTGGTGCGTGCATCATGTTTTGCGTGCCACGAGCCAACTTGTGATTCTCAACGTTTGTGCCTTCAGGAAAGTCGTAATCAACACCAGCATCAATGACTCTAAGGTGGATGCCGTGTTGGCGTGTGAACACATTTATTCCAGCACCACCTTGCACAAAATTCATGACCATTTGCCAGGTAACTTCTTTGGAATAAGCGCTGACACCTTCATCGACTATGCCGTGGTCGGCAGCAAAAGTCAGAATTGCGGGTTTTCTTAACTCGGGTGTCGAGCTGTTTTGGATTATGCCAATTTTCAAAGCCAATTCTTCTAATTTCCCCAGAGATCCCAAGGGCTTGGTCCGGGTGTCTATTTTCCTTTGCAATTCTTGTCTTATCATTTCCTGCACCCTTAAAAAATCAGCAGAAGCAGCTAATCAAGCCTCAGATTGGGGCCATTCTAATTGGCTTTTGAATAAAGACAAGGTTGCAAGGACGCGAAAGCGCCACCGTCTAATTGATGTCAAAGGTTCACAATTATGGCTATGATCCTGGGATAAATTGAGAAAATTCCTGAACTGGTCAAGAATAGGCACCTTGGGCGTTGTCGGCAAAAGTTTATTTTTGAGCGTGTGATGATAGGTAAATTTGGTTCCGCTTTAGGTGTGATTTTCAGAGGTGTTGGGCAAGTAATGCTTCAAGAAAATGCTTTGACTGGTCTGCTGTTGCTGGTCGGCATTTTTTATGGCTCGATTTCCATGGGCCTTGCAGCGCTTTTGGCCACTGTTTGTGGCTCACTGACCGCTCGTGCACTTGGCTTTGGTAATGCCAACTTGCGCAAGGGGCTGTATGGGTTTAGCGCCGCACTGGTCGGAGTGGCGGTGATGCTTTTCTTGCGGCCGTCGCTTGTCGCTTGGGCCATTGTGATTGTTGGCGCTGCGTTAGCGGCCGTCCTCCAGCACCTTTTCATAAAGCTCAAAATCCCGGCGTTCACCCTGCCGTTTGTTTTGGTGACGTGGCTCATCCTCTTTGTTTGCAGAACTTTTTGCGCCGATCTGTTGGCTGTCCCGACGCCAGCTTTGGCTAACTCGTGGGATTCCTTGGCTGACGGCTTTAAAGGCTTTGGTCAGGTGATTTTTCAGCCAAGCCTAGTGTCAGGTTTGCTTTTCTTTTTGGCAGTGTTTATAAGTTCGCCCATAGCAGCGCTGTACGGTCTTTTTGGTGCCATTGTATCTGCAATGTTGGCCTTTGCCTTCGCGGCACCCATCACAGATATAAACCTTGGCATCTATGGATTCAACGCGGTCCTTTGTTCGCTGGTATTTGCTGGAAATCGTGTAAGGGACGGCTTTTGGGTCTTGATCGCGGTACTGCTGTCGCTTGCCATAAGCCTGCTGATGATGCGTTTGCAGTTAACACAACTGACCTTCCCGTTTGTGCTTGCCACTTGGATTACCTTGTTGCTTAAGCGACTGCTGCCGAAGTCATAAGGGACGTTTAATTCAACCCAAAAAACCGGCTGGCTAGGTTGCCGACACCCGTTTAATCCTATAACATCCGTATTTCAGACAGGAGAAACCTGATTTAGGCAGACACTGATAAATACAGGTTTTTAGACTGGAGGGATATAACATGAATCGAACAACCTTTTGGAAGCTATATTTTGTGACAATTCTTAGCGTTCCAATCTTGGCAGTGTCCTGTGCATCTTCAAGCGACACCCCCACCGACCTGCCAGATTCTGTGTCCGATGTTGGGCAGGATACAAACGATAAGGATGTGCCGACGGGCGACGCGGATGTGACGGATGACACAGTGGCGCCGGGTGACATAAGCCCCGCGGATGCTACTGACGACACAGATTTAACAGGAGACGCGGATGTGGCCGATGATGCTGATGTGACGGGCGACAATGAAACGATTGACGATACAGATGACGGCTTCACAGACGATCAGCTGGACAAGTGCCTGACTTGTGCTCCTGGCGATCAGGTCCTGCCACATCTAGCCGTAAGTGGGTCCTCAAACGTTTGGCTATCCTGGTTTTCATCCACCAGCACAGGCTTCGACATGTACTTGCAGCTGATGGATAAGGACGGTAAGCCAAAACTTGACGCCAATGGCTTATTGGTCAGCGACCACCCGTCCGCAACTTGGGTCATGGACTATGGGCTTGCATCCGACAATGAAGGCAACGCCATACTTGCCTTTAGCGACATGCGCGTCGCAAACCGCCTGACGCTTCGTGCTTACAAGATTGCTCCTGAAGGAACATTCATGTGGGGCGATGACGGCATCGCGCTTTCGCTTGGGTCGGGCGAAGACATGTCTCCCACTTTGGTTGTGGCTAGCGACGGCGATGCGGTCGTGGCCTGGACTGAAAACGATGATAGGGCTGAAACTAGTATCATCCGTGTTCAGCGCATTGCCCCTGACGGAACCTTGCGGTGGCCTGAAGGGAAGACACTTACCCCCGACAATGAAAACCTGTTTGTGCGGCCCCAAGTGGTCGCCGCACCAGACGGCGGATTCATCGTTATGTGGGTGGAGACTCCAGACATGATGAGCACCGACCGAGTCATTTGGGCCCAGAAATTTGCAGCGGATGGAAGCGCCTTGTGGGACGATCCGGTAACAGTCAGTAATTCCATGGGCATCGCCTTCTATCACGCACCACTGATGGTCGCCGATGCTAGTGGCGGAGCCTTCGTGGCTTGGTTTGGGGTGGGGCAATCCGAACTCAAGGGATTCATCCAACACGTGGATTCAACAGGAGCTTTGACCATGGGGGCAGAGGGAGCCGCTTTTTCCACATCCGAAACCACCAACCAAATCATCAGTGGTTTAGTCTTCGTACCTGAAACTGGCGGGGCTGTGGTTTCCTGGAAGGAAACGTCATTAAATCAAGATGATTGCGGCCTATATCTGCAAGCGTTTAGCGCGACCGGAACACGGCTATGGGCTGACGAAGGACTGGCCTTGGTGCCACGAACCGACACACAGGTACTGGCTGGTGCGCTGAAAGCCCACGGACAAAGCGTCATCGTGCTTTACGGGGAATGGATCTACGAAAACATCTTGGATGCTCAGATGGCGGTCGCACAAGTACCTCTTGTCGCCGAGCCTGAACCGGTTTCAACCGTGTTATGTAATCACGTAACCAGCAAGGACCATGCAACTGGAAGCGACCTTGTAAACAACGGCTTTTGGTTTGCATGGGAGGAGGTAGGGGCCAGCGAAGAAAAAGACATCTACGGCGCTTTCTGGTCGCCCACAGCCCCCTGATCTGATATAATTGGACGACTTTCATTGAACGGAAATAACATGGAAACCCCTGTACCCGAAGAAGAAAGCGTCCAACAAATCAACTACAACAAGCTGTTCGACGGCATTCGTGGTTTCAAGGCCAACGAACACATTCCACGTCAAGAGTTTTATGCTGAGTTGAGCAAGCACCAGAATCCGCACACCCTGTTTATTGGCTGCTCCGATTCGCGTGTTATTCCAAATCTTGTCACCAGAACAATCCCTGGTGAACTGTTTGTGGTGCGCAACATAGGCAATTTTGTGCCCTTTTATGACAGGCGTTCCGAGACTTTTGTGGCCACCTCGGCGGTAATCGAGTATGCCGTCAAGCAGCTGCAAGTAACCAATATAGTAGTCTGTGGGCACTCGAACTGTGGTGGTTGTGCCGCGCTTTACAACAGCGATAAGGACATGAGGCAGCTACCACACACCAAAAAGTGGCTTGAGCTTGCAGCACCTGTAAAAAAGATCGTCGAAGAAAAGATAGCCAAAAAGATAATTTCCATCGAAGAACGCGGCCCATACACCGAAAAAATGAACGTGGTTGTACAAATTAGCCACCTGATGAAATACCCATACATTCGCAAACTTGTAAAACAAGGCGAGCTAACTGTAATGGGCTGGTACTACGACATTGAAACAGGTGAAATCTACAGTTACGACAAGGAACTTAAAAGGTTTATTAGGGTGGAGTAGTTAGGACGGGGCAAAAAACTTTGGTTAGGCATCTGGAGTGATGCATACCTTAGTTTCGGGGTCGCACTTCGCACCTGCCCCTTCACAATCAGCAGCTTCCGCTAAACTGCCATCAGTGCAGATCCGAATTTGGTCGCCGACACACACGTTTTCGGTGCAGTCTGTGCAATCTATTGCGTCACCCTCTACAGAGCCGCAGACCTTTCCATCTGCACACTCAGTTGGAAGTGCCAAGACGCCATCGTTTCCACACAATTGAATCTTGGTCACATCATCATCAACACAGGCATTATCCTCACATTCTGGAACACAAACCTTCTCTAAGGGATCACACACAAAAGCAACCCCCGGATATTCCTCCTCATTGGTTTCACAAACGACAGCTTCTGCCAAAACGCCAGTGTCTGTGTCACAAATGCGAATCTTAGTTACATCTTCAGCATCGCACACGTTTTCAGTGCAATCCTCAACAACTTCCTTACAGGCGGTGCCTTCCTCGTTGCACTCCTTGGGATCGCAGTCAGTCACGGCCGGGGCCTCGCCCTCTACGCAGGTGGTTAAAACGCCATCTTCGCAAGAAGTCTTGGTCTCGGTGCATGTCTCCACTACTTCTTTGCACCCAGTGCCTTCCTCGTTGCACTCCTTGGGATCGCAGTCGGATACGACTGGGTCCTTATCCTTCTCACACACCGTCAAAACGCCATCTTCGCAAGAAGTCTTGGTCTCGACGCATTTGTCGGTAGCAACTACTTTGCAGCCTGTGCCTTCAGCATTGCACTCCTTGGGGTCGCAGTCAGTCACAGCCGGGTCCTTACCTTCCTCGCACACGGTTAAAACGCCATCTGTGCAAGAAGTCTTAGTCTCGGTGCACTTTTCTGTGACAACTTCCTTACAGGCAGTTCCAGCTTCGTTGCACTCACCTGACGCACAGTCAGTCCTAACAGGGTCCTTGTCTTGTTCACATGTCACCAACACGCCATCTATACATGTGGTGGAATTGATGAGACATTTGCCGTCGGCTGGGTCGACGGGGTCATCACCACAGGCAAATGTGCCTAGTGATATGCCAAACACGACGATAAAAAGTAGTAAACGTTTCATGATCAAAACCTCCAATAACAAGTTAAAAACGATTGACCATCGCAGAAAGTCTATGAATCGGAAAAGCGCTTTGCAAATCCACGACAAAAAAAGTCGCATTTCTCCAGAATAACAGTCGTCGGAAGCGAGGTTCGGTATGAAAATTATCTAATGATTTTCACCCAAAAACTTGAAGATTCTCAGTGACTTATCAACGCGAGCCGCCCACGCGGCCTCATTGTGTAGAGCACCTGGTTCGTGCCAATGATATAAATCCTTTTGATATTCATATCCCATCGCCGCCAAGGCATCAGCGAATGCTCTGGTGGCACAATAGTTGTCGCGCTCGTTTTCGTCCTCATGGGCGTCTTGTGGGCCTGTAGAGCAACCTGAGCCCTCACCGCCGCCAGAATCAACGTAGACAATAAAGTCGCGTTTCCCAACCTCGACGTACAGTTGTTGCATTGTTGGTTGGTCTAATTCAAATCGCCCCCAAGCCAAAGTTCCTGAAAGAGAGGCTGCAAATGCATAGTCGTCAGGGTACAGGTGGGCTATGTAAAGGCTAATTAGACCTCCTAAAGATGACCCCATAAGACCGCGTAAGTCCTTGGTAGCAAAGTGGCTTTCAACAAACGGACGCACATCTTTTTGGATAAAATCAGCGTAAGCGTCGCCTTTGGCATGCCATACCCTGCCCAAAACTTTGTCGTCGACATGGATGTATTCCTCCATGCGATCATCGGTGTTGTCGACGCCAACGATCAGAAAATTGCCTTGGATTGCGCTCATGGCCTCACGCAGTTTCCACCCACCTCCAATGGCATCAGGTGCAAACAGGTTTTGCCCATCATGTGCATACAGAACAGCCCAAGGACCTGCCATTGCTGGGACATAGACTCTGATGTCACGAGCTTCAAGCCCTTGACCAGATAGAAACCGAAAACGTTGTAAGTGCGCCGTTTGTGGCGCTGTAACAAAGCTGATTTCACCGTGTTCATCGTATTGATGGGCCCGCGCCCATGGATCGGCTATGTAGGTGTCTTCATAGGTGTTTTCTTTAACGAATTTATAGCCTGACCCAATTGGATTGGGGATGCTAACTTCAATGTGCCACAAATCATCGCCACTCTTGGTCATGGCTTGTTTTTGCCAGTTGTTGAAGTCCCCAGCAACAAACCATGGGCCATCAAAGTGTCGGTGTAAAAACAGATAGTTTCCATCCCTACATTTAATTGGAAACCCGGTGCCATGTGAGATCTGGATGAAAGCTTGATCGACATCAACGCTGCCAGCGATGGCGGCCCTGGCCCAGTATTCAGCATCCTTGGGCTCCTGGGTTTCAGGGGTGTCTAAGTCAGAAGCGTCTGAATCTGGGGCATCTAAATCAAGGTCATTGGCGCCTATTTCATCCGTGGGTACGGAATCAGGCGAGTTTTCATCTGTTTCTGCAAGGGTGTCCACGTCTGCGTCGCCTTGAACGTCATCGGCTTTGGAATCAGAAACTATATCCACGTCTGCGTTGCCTAGATCACTATCACTTTGGTAATCAATAATAATGTCGAGGTCTACCCTGCTGCCTGAACCTTCGTCTGCTTGGGAATCAGATGGCCCAGATGAACACGCGCTTACTGCGGCTACCAAAGCGATCCACAAAACCAATTTTAGTCGCCCAATCAATGAAAATCCCCTGTCTTGCCAGGTCTACACAGCAAAACCGCCCCAAACCAGAGCCCTATCGGCATACACCAGCAGGACTACACGTTCCATTATTACACGGCCCATTGTTTAGATTAAAACCCCAATTCCCAAAATCAAGATCCCTGCAATAACAGTTTAAATTCAAGGTAGAACCAGAATATGTCCCAACACAGACCTTGGAACCGTCAGTCGGGATATCGCACTCTCCGCACTCTTCAAAACACGCTGGATATGGATAGTCAGGCCGAATCTCCCAACCCTTGATAGTCCCCCCAGTACAAGTCAAGTTGCCGCTAGTACACCCACCTGAATTACACGGCGCGGAGGCCTCGCACGCTGGATATTCCAGATGATTATTCGGGCAACGGCACATGCAGCCAGTAGAACGTGCCTTGCCATCGCAGGCAGTACCGTCTTTATCACGGCAGGATTTGGTGGGCGCGTAGTATTCGCATGCCGCCTGACTGCATACACATTGTGAATCCTTGCAGTTGTAACCCCGGGGGCACTGATTCCCACAGCCACTGCAATGATTCCGGTCACTTGAGATATTTACACAAACCCCACCGCAGTTGATCAAACCGCTGGGACACTGGCAATTACCGTTGACGCAAGTCTCTAAATGACTACAAACCCTGCCACACTGGCCGCAGTTTTGCGTATCTGAAGAAAGATCAATGCACGTACGGGCGCAACAGCTCTTACCGGGATCGCACTTGAACCCGCAACTACCACAGTTATTGTTGTTTTTCGTAATATCCGTACAGTTGCCTGAACAACAATCAGAACCTGAGACACACGAATTGCGACAGCTGCCGCAATTCATGCGATCCGTTAGCAAATTGACACAATTACCTTTGCAACAAGTTTGACCTGAAGAACAAAATGTGCCGCAACTACCGCAGTTATTGTTACTGGTCATCACATCAGCGCACGTGCCACTGCAGCATAACTCGTCTGGGCCGCAGGCATTACCACAAGTGCCGCAATTATCTACGTCTGATGATTTCAGCACGCACTCACCACTGCAGCAGCTATAGCCAGTAGGGCATTTTCTGCCGCAAGTGCCGCAGTTGTTGACATCATTTTCAGTATCTTCACACCCACTAAGACAGCAAGTTTGACCAGCACCACACCCCGAGCCGCTCCCGCACTTACACACGCCATTGTCGCAAATCTCGCCAGGACGGCATTTTTTCTCACAAGCGCCACAGTTATTGACATCAACCCCGTTAACCCTGACACACCGAAGGTTGCAACACGATTCACCCGAAAGGCAATTTCTTCCACAACTACCGCAACTGTCTTGTGTATTCAAAGGCGTCTCACAACCATTGCCATGGGAGCCATCGCAATCACCCCACCCCTGGTTGCATCCCAGAAGTTTACAATCGCCAGTAGCACAGGTCGCCGTTGCATTGTCAAACTGACACAAAACCCCACAACCGCCGCAATTCTCGACGGAATGTAAATCCACCTCACAGCCGTTATCTGGATTGCCATCACAATCATCCCAACCCCAATTGCACTGGGAAAGCTCGCATTCACCCGAATCGCAAGTCGCCGTTGCATTGTCAATCCAACACGCTTTTGAACAACCGCCACAATTCGTTAACGTGTTTAAAGGCGTCTCACAGCCATTGATGACCACGCCGTCACAATCACCCCAATTAGCATCGCAACTAAGCTCGCATTTCCCCTGATTGCAGACTGGCGTCGCATTAGCCTGTTTTGGACAAACAATCCCACAGGAACCGCAGTTTTCGACCAAACTCAAATCAGCTTCGCAACCAGTCGCAAAATCCGTGTCGCAATCGCCCCACCCTTCGGCACATTGCGAAATCTTACATTCCCCACGATCACAAATAGGCGTCCCGTGCTCTACCTCGCACTCAACGCATTCAGGCCCACAACGCTCAGCTTCCTCTGAAACGCAACCACCTAGCCCAACCCACTCATCTTCGCGACCACACGGAGCTTCACCCGGACGACAATCGCATTGCCCATCAACACAGGTCCCATCACCACAATTCGTCCAACACTGTCCGCAATGCCTTGTGGACGTGGTCAAATCCACACATTTGGTCCCACAAACGACCTTCCCATCCTCATCGCAAACTTGCCCCTCACAGTCCTCACCCTCACAATCCATTGGCATGGCGTCATCATGATTATCGTCACTGACTTCGTTGTCCTCGCCAGGCCTATCCTTCCCAGAATCCACCCCCCAGCCCTATCATCAGTCGGGGCCTGCAAAGAATCGCCACCATCCCCCATAGAATCTAGCTGCCCTTTGACAGAACTTGAACCACAAGCCAAGAAAAAGCCCGCCATCACAGCCAACACAAAAATACCACGAAATTTATGCACCCAAACCTCCAAAGGGCCAGTCCTAGTCAAGGATTCTAGCATTTAAGGCAACCATATCCCACCTCAAACACCCCCTTCACCCCAAGTTCCCGGAATTGGCGCCTAGTCGATGTGTGAGAATGGTGGCTTTGGGATGGCAATCTAGTCGTTGACGTTGATGAACTGGAGTGTATATTTGTCATTGGTACTAGATGGCTGGATTGGCACTGCGGTGAGGAAAATAGAATGGAGATTCCTTTAGGACTACAAAAGGCGATAAAGGACAACAGGTTAGTAGTATTTGTTGGTGCAGGACTATCATATGAGCTCAAAAACTCACAAGGCAAAAAATTAGGAGGTTGGGTCAACCTAGTCGCACATATTATAGAAGAACTAGAGAGAAAAGGACATGATGTCGCTTACTTACAACCAGTACTTAGTAAGCATGACCCAACAGCCGCACTCGCTCTCATTGAGTCTCGAATTGAACCTCCAAATAACGAGTTATCAAAGGACGAAATCTATCGAATTGTCAGGTCTTTTTACGAACTAAGTGACGAAAACGAGTATTCTCTGCATAAAAAGGTACTTAAGCTAACTAACAGAGTCATCACTACGAACTATGACACAGCGTTTGAAGAGGTCGAACCTCGATTTAGAGGATACAAGGCATACAAAGGAAAAGACCATGAGTTAAGAGAACTCGTGGAAAATGATAATAACGGATTCTTGATCAAGTTACATGGTTGTTCTGAAAACACCGGTTCCATGATTTTGTTTCCATCTGACTACAAAAAGCTTTACGAAAGCAAAGAAAGAGATGCTCTGCATTTATTAACGGTCTTGAGGACCATCATACTGCACAAAACAATTCTCTTTTTAGGCTTTAAACTAGATGAACCCCAGATAAATGGCATCTTCAAAGAGATAGAGTACATACAAGGTACAAAAGACCAAAGGCATTTTGTTGTTGCAAGGAAGGAGTCAACGGGCAATCCACCAGACTGTGTTGGATCGATTGTTAACATCTCTATTGAGGACTTCATTAATGAGCTTATTAGAATTAAAGAAACTCAAACAAGTACGGATCCAGAAAAAAGAAGGCTAGAGGAGCAACTTAAAGCAGCTTCAAAAAAAATTGCCGAATTAGAAAAACAGCCTTCTTACCAAGAAGAACTCGCTGAAAAGACAAGACTTTTAGAAAGAGAGGCCTATAAATATTACATAAAAGGAGTGGAGTACAGTTTATCAAATGAATTCTCATTGGCCGCAGAACAGTATGAAATGGCAACTGAATTAAAACCAGACTTTCACGAAGCCTTCAATAATTGGGGATATGCTTTACGAGAGCTAGCAGAAACCAAGCAAGGAAAAGAGAGAGATGACTTGTATAAACAAGCCTTACAAAAGTACGAAAAAGCAATTGACATAGAATCCGATGCTTATGAAGCCTTTTATAACTTGGGAAATGCTTTACAAGAGCTAGCGAAAACCAAAGAAGGAAAAGAGGCCGATGAGCTGTACAAACAAGCCTTCGAAAAGTACAAAAATGCAATTGACATAAAACCAGACTATCATGGAGCCTTCAATAACTGGGGAAATGCTTTACAAGAGCTAGCAGAAACCAAAGAAGGAAAAGAAAGAGATGACTTGTATAAACAAGCCTTACAAAAGTACGAAAAAGCAACTGAATTAAAACCAAACGATCATGGAGTCTTGAACAACTGGGCAATTGCTTTACAAGCGCTAGCGAGTACCAAAGAAGGAAAAGAAGCCGATAGACTCTACAAACAAGCCTTGCAAAAGTACGAAAAAGCAACTGAGATAAAGCCAGACGATCATGGAGTCTTTTATAACTGGGGATATGCTTTACAAGCGCTAGCAGAAACCAAAGAAGGAAAAGAAGCCGATAGACTCTACAAACAAGCCTTGCAAAAGTACGAAAAAGCAACTGAGATAAAGCCAGACGATCATGAAGTCTTGAACAATTGGGGAATTGCTTTACAAGCACTAGCAGAAACCAAAGAAGGAAAAGAGGCAGATGAACTGTACAAACAAGCCTTACAAAAGTTCGAAAAAGCAAGTGAATTAAAACCAGACGATCATGAAGTCTTGGACAACTGGGAAAATGTTTTACGAGCCCTAGCAAAAACCAAAGAAGGAAAAGAGGCCGATAGACTGTTCATACAAGCCTTGGAAGCATATGAACGAGCCTTGGAGAGGTACAAAAAGGCAACTGGGGCAGTTTGGATATCCGTTTTTGATCATGATTGATGCCATCACACCAGCTACTTTTGTGGGGCTGTAAGGTGCTGTCTGCCGTTGCCGCTCCCAATTGCTGAAACTCCTTACTAGCCTTACCCTCTGATTAGACAGGAAATTAAAAATAATTCTTTGACAAGATAGCCAATAATAATTATCAAAATAGTCAGGGTTTGTTTTTTAACACTTTTTCCAAGGAGGAAATCATGGCTGTTATGAATGCGGTGGGTAAAGCGGTTTTGGATATGGGACCTGGTATGAAGGTTACCTGTGAGTCTCGGAAGATGCAGTTTGTGCTGGACGAGCCGCCGGAGCTTGGTGGCACCAATTTGGGGATGAATCCGGTGGAGGCTTTGCTCAATTCTCTGGCTGCTTGTAAGTGCATTGTGGCAAAATGCTTTGCTAAGGCAAATGGGGTCGAGCTGGAGGGGCTTACCGTTTCTTGTAAGGGGGTGCTGGATCCTGATGGATTTATGGGCATCAATCCTGATGTCAAGATTGGTTTTTCCGAAATTACAACGACTTACAACTTTAAAACGTCGTCACCAAAAGACAAGGTTGACGCCCTTGTCAAGTACATTGAATCACACTGCCCAGTGCACGACACACTTGTCAATCCTGCAAAGTTCAAATGCGTTGTGAAAGTCTAAGCCTTCCTAAAATTACACCACGCCCAGCTAAAACAGTTCAATAATTCATCTATTGGTGATAACCTCCCACTGCTTTTGAATCCTTATGGGGGAAAAATGGCTCAAAAAGAATCGTGTTCAAAATCAAGATGTTGGCTAATTGGCTTGGTGGCCGCACTATTATTTCTTCCAGTTGTATTGAATGGTTGGCCACAGGTGTTTAAAAACTGGGGAGTCTGCTCAAGGGTGAGCTCTCACCTCAAAAATTCCGACGCCGCGTTCGCCGAGGGAGACTACGGTCTTGCAATGGCCGAGGCTAACCGTGCTAGACAATTGGAGCCCCAAAACGCAGCTGCCCAAAACCGCGTATCTAGGGCCAGGATATTCCTTTTAGGGTGGAATCCTGAAGGACTGGCTAACATGGATATTGGCGAGCTGAAGGCAGATATAGCTATTGTTGAAAAGGCGTTTGCCGCGGATAAGGCAACGGTGACCGCGTTTAAGGGCATGTTGGCGTACGCCCAAGCTGCTAGAGATGAGGCAGACAAGCACTTTAACGCAGCCTTGGCACTTGATGGAAACAATGGACTTGCCCACTTTGGCCTTGCGGTTGCACTATTGAACCAAAGGGAGATAGACCAAAACTTGGTGGAGCATCTGAAGGTGGCCCTTGAAGCTCGCCCCAACCAGGCGGATCTTCACGTATTTATGGGCAACACTATGCAAACTTTGGGGGATTTAAAGGCCGCCGAGGAGGCCTATGCTAAGGCGACTGCCATAAGGGCCAATACAGTTTGGCTGACAAAGCTTGCCCGAGTCCAGATGATGCAAAATGAAGCAGAAAAGGCCGTCTTGTCAGCCCAAAAAGCCCTGATGGCTGATGAAAACAACCAGGCCGCGTGGCTGATTCTTGGGCAGTCGTTTTTAGCTGGCAAGAAGCACCAGGAGGCCATTGGGGCCCTGCAACATGCCCTAAGCATGCAAGAAAACCAGGATGTTTTATTTAATCTGGGTCTAGCCTACAACTCCGCTCAGCTATACTCCGAGGCGTTGCCGGTCTTCAACCGAATGGTTCAGGCAGGAAACCGTGATCCAGTGGTTATGTCTGAGCTTGCAATCGCATTAGAGGGCACTAACAACGTTCCAGAGGCAGTCAAGATATATACAGCCCTGGTCCAGATGACTCACCCTCAACCAGAATCGCCCCAAGGAATGGCTCTGGCCCAAATAGTTGAGCGTGCAAAGAACCGTCTAGCGGCCCTTCAGGGTGGCGGGCAATAGAACGGGCAGGTTTAATCAGCAACTGTATTTACTGTAATCTCAGGCGGGTTCACCAAGGCCCGTTTCACGGCACATAGCTCCGCGGATTTCTCAAGAGCCCTGTGATATTTTTCAGGAAAGTCGGCTGGCACATGTACCTTCAGGTCGATTTTGGCCATACGTCTTTCAGCGTGGTCATAACGCATTTCCTGGGTCAGGTAGACGCCTTCAGTTGGCAGGCCATGGTTTTTACAAAAGCTCAAAACGTAGATACCAGCACACGTCCCGATGGAGGCCATAAACAGGGTGAATGGCTCAGGGGCCGAGCCTTCGCCACCTGAAGCAACACCTTGGTCAGTAGCAATCACTTGCTCACCCAATTGAGCGTTTACTCGCAAGCCACCTGGGAAAGTAATCTTCATTTGCATTTAATCTCCTTGCCGACAAACGGCGCCCTAGCTGCGGACTAAGATGGACATTTAAGTTGGGATGGCAAGGTGGGACAGGCTCAGGGGCAGGAGCAGGGATCGGGGTGGAGGCATGATCGTTGGACCAATACCACCGTTATGTTGTCTGCTCCACCGGCGCTGTTGGCTGCTTCGATCAGTCGTTCGGCTCGTTGATTTAGAGAGCCTGGTCCACACAAAATATCCGAGATCTCTTTATCTTCCAGCATGTCGTTTAGACCATCGGAGCAAAACAAAAACACGTCTCCATGCTCGTAGCGCACTCGCATGCTTTCGATGTCTGCCCGTTTTTGCAACCCAAGAGCCTTGGTAATTATGTTTCGCATTGGAAAGTCACGTTCCTGGCTCTTTGAAATCATCTGCATCTTCAGGTATTCGTTGAGCAAGGAATGGTCCTTGGTAACCGGTCGAAGTCGACCTTTTCTAAGCCGATAAAGCCGACTATCACCCGACCAGACCACAAAGACGCTACGCCCTTGAAACATTGCTATAACTAGCGTTGTCCCCATGCCTTCATGGGCTGGGCTTGATGAACCAAGACTGAAAATCTCGCGATTAGCAAAAACAACTGAATTAATCAGCTCCTGTTCAGGCGCCTTCAACGTCTCATCTGCCACTGACTCAGAGTGTAGCAGCTTTTTCTTAACCGCCCCCTCGACTTTACCGTCAAACCATCGCTGTATCGAATCAACACAAATACCAGAGGCCACATCCCCCTTACGATGACCTCCCATGCCATCAGCCACACCAAACAGCCCAAGATCAGGCCGAACAATATATGAGTCCTCATTTCTTGAACGTATGCGCCCAGGATTAGTCGATGCAACACCTGTATAGTCACCCTCAAGTCTGATTGTTTGAGTCTCAATCATCTTTTTTTCCCCTTGGGAACAACTGGCGGTTTCAAAATCTGAGGTCGCTCAGGGTTTTGGCTTCCTCGCTGAGTCTCCATCTCAGCAAACAGCATCGCTGGAGCCACGGCCGATACTGGGACCAAACCTGATTCTGCCCCACAATAACCGTTAAATACACCATATTTGTCACCAGTGGCCAATATTCTGTTAATTGAAGATAAAGGAGTCCCTACCACTTCAAAGCCGCGCACCAAAGTAGCTTCCCCAGTCTCAGCGTCCACACGCCAAGCAACCCTAGGCATCCCCTTGTAAGCCTGAAAGCCATAAGAGCTGGTATTGGTGGCCCCACCAGCTATGGTATCGATGATGATACCGTAAGGCTTGCCCTGCCGCCTGACTTCATCGAGAAGCATCTGTTTCAACTCACCATCAGTAACTGAATTGGAGGCTTTTACCACCAAAGTAGCCATCCGACCAACTGGCCTCTGATAACCATCAGAACGGCCATGACCATTGGACTTGTCCACCCCTTCAACTGGTCGACGCCCCATCAAAAACCCCTTCAACCTACCCTTTTCGACCAAATCCACGCGGCTACCAAGAACCCCCTCATCATCGACCTTGTAGTAGCCATTAAGCGATTCACCTTCCCAGTCTAACATGCCGGGATCATCATAGATATCAATAAATTCAGGCAGTATTCTTTGCCCCAACTGCCCCTTAAAGGTGTGTCCCTCTTCGTCGCTGTTTTGCCTAAATCCCTCCAACCTATGCCCAACAGTTTCATGGAAAAAAACACCCGTTGCCTGAGGAGACATCAAAACTGGCACAGTTTGCGGCTCTAGCACCTCGGCTAAACGAAGCGCAAGGACCCTTTGGGCAAGCTCTCTTGCGTCCTTTTCAGCCTTGGCTGCACTTGGAAGGTCTTTTTCAAAACGACCGTAGTATGACACTGAATCCTGAACCAAAAGCCCATCATCAGCCCTAGCGACAGCTGTAATGAACATCTGGTAGTAGTTGTCCACGGTCCTGACCCGACTTCCCTCGCTGTTTACCATGTACCTGGTCAGAGAAACAGCAGCAACCTCAACCGACGAGTCAAAGATTTCATCGTAATCCAAGAAAACTGTTGAAACCTTACGAACTATTGATTCCCAAGGCTTACGATCAAACTTCCACTCTTTTTCCGGTTCAATGTGCTTGTAAGGCGCTTCCTTACTAAGACTTGCGACCTTTCGCTCCTTTGGGTCATTGACCGCTTTTGCCTTGACAGTAAGAAACGACATCAACGCCGATTTGTAACGATAATCCATCAATAGCCACAACACCCGCCGCAAGCCTTCCTCTGATTCATCAATGGGAACCAAGTTGTTAGGCTCATACTTTTGATTCAGATTGAAAAATTCTTCAGGGTCCTCCGACGAATCCATTGAGTAATCACCCACTCGGACATCAACAGAGGCGAACCTGCTCTTCACGTCGGCACTTTGAAACACAGCTCCAGCCTTACCAGAAACGTAGGATCTGTTTAGGTTACGAACTGTTACCGACATAAAGTATGGCAGATCATAACCGTCGAGCTGCAGTTGAGCGCTATTACGCTCAAGCTCTGCTGTCATTGCAGGCAAAATCCAGTCATTCTCGCCAGCGGTTACAGGTACTGAAATCAACAAGATAGCAAAAGCCACAACGTACTTGTTCACCAGTTAACACCTCTAAATATCAAATGAATCCAGCTTCAACAATTCATACCAGTTATTGGGTAACCTGATAAAAACCTGAGTTGGTGACCATTTAACAGGACTCTAAATGGACTCCAAATGGACTCCAGACCAAAACGGACTCCAAATCAGGAGAAAGGTTTATATTACGCCCCAAAGCCAGCCGTAGCAACCATTTGGGCCCAAAATCACTGAGTTAGCCTAGGCCTTGCTGTCTTCGGGGAAATGATTACTTATGGATCCAGGCAAAGCCCCTGGGAACATGGTGGACGTAACATCCCAGAAACGCTGATTATTGGTTTGGAGAGAACATGAAAACGAATCGCATGCCAAAATGGCTGGCCTTCTTTTGGCGGCCAAAAGTTCGAATCGTGCTATCAATTTTAATTGGTGGTGGACTAGGTTTTCTTTACTGGTACAAGATTGGATGCGCCTCTGGTGGGTGCCCTATAACCTCGGACCCTTGGCTGACAACAGTCTTTGGAGCGCTGATGGGTGCTTCTATTGGATGGCCATCTCCTGACCAAAACAAATCATCGGCTCCAGAGACTGATGAAACTGAAAGCTCTGGTAGTTCAGCCAAGTCTGATGTAGGCTGATACTGCCTTTTAGATAAAAGGAGATACACATGGGTTTTTTTTCAAGGCTGTTTGGCTCTAAAAAAGGTGAAGCGCAGTTAGCTGAAAAGCCAACTCAGTCGCCACAGATATTGCGCTTGCAAAAAAGGGCGACAAAAAACTTTGGACAGCCTCAAGATCGACAGATGGCGTTGGCCTCACTTGCCGAAATTGGCACCGAGGAAGCCATAGACGCCCTGCTTTTGCGCTATACCTTCAGGATTGAGCAGACCATTGGTGACGAGGAAGAAAAGCGTACAGTCTACGGATATCTGATCGATCTGGGGTCAGTTGCCGTAGACCCTATCCTGCGCTTTTTGGAAAAGCATAATGCACCGTTTTGGCCGACCAAGGCTTTGACCGAGATTGTTGGTGAAGAGCGAACTGTTGGCTATCTGATTGACATAGTGCAAGACATGGAAGCCATTTTTGATAAGGATATCGAGCAAAAGGTTGAGCTTATTAGCAACCTTCGAGAATTCAAGGATCCAAGGGTAAAAGACCTGCTTTTAGGGTATCTTGATGACGACAACGAGGAATTCAGAGTCCATGCGGTCGAAGGGTTGGCAGACTTTGGTGACGAAGAAATGGGAGACACCTTGGTTGAACGTCTGTTGTCCGAGGATGAAACTCAGCGAGTCAAGACTACTGTGCTCGAACTGCTAATTGACCGCAAATGGAAAATCAAGCGCCACAAAGAAGCCATTCGCAAGGTAATCCCTGATGCCTACTGGATCGACGATGTGGGCGTCATTCACCGGCGGTGACAGGAACAGGGGCAGGATCAGGGACAGGAGAACCTCTTTAACGTTAACTTCAGCTAGACAGTGAATTTGGGTTGCCAATTTCCCCATTAAGTGAAATTATCCGCCCGGGGGATTGGCCCCATATGATTTTAGATGGCCATGACTTTGGACCAGCAGGTAGTAGACCAAGTTCAAGAGCTCTTGGATTTGGACAACGAACAATTACTTGGGGAATACTTAAATCAGCTTAACATCTCGGACATCCGTGAGCTGATTGACGAATTTCCAAAGCACGGGCACCTGTTTATTGAAAATCTTTCGATCACCCGAGCCGTTTTTGCCTTTAGTATCCTGGACTTTTCCGATCAGGAACGAGTTTTTAGAAAGCTTTCCGGGCCTAGGGTTTTTGCCCTGATCAATGAGCTTCCGCCAGACGACAGAACGGCTTTTTTCGAAGAATTACACGGCGATACTGTTAAAAAGCTGATCACCCTACTTCCTGCAGACGAACGAAAGCAGGCCTTGACCTTGCTTGGTTACAAGGAAGACAGTGTTGGCCGTTTGATGACCCCCGACTATGTGGCGGTTCGAAAAGACTGGCCAGTTTCCAAGGTTTTGGACCACATCAGAAAGTACGGGGTCAACTCGGAAACCATTGATGTCATCTACGTCATCGATGATGACGGCGTCCTTTTGGACGACTTGATGATCCGCAAGGTCTTGTTGGCTCAGCCTGATACGCTGATTGAAGACCTCATAGATAGCCGTTTGATTTTCTTGAAGGCAAACATGCCCCAAGAAGAGGCCATTGAAATTTTTAGGCTCAATAACCGGGTTGCCTTACCAGTTGTAGACGACGTCGGCGTGCTTTTGGGTATTGTAACCATCGACGACATGTTGTGGGTCGCCCAAGAAGAGTACGCTGAAGACATGCAGAAAATCGGTGGTACCGAAGCCCTGGATGAGCCTTACCTTGACACGCCTGTCATAGATCTTTTCAAAAAACGTGTAGTTTGGCTGGTTGTCCTGTTTTTAGGTGAGCTTTTAACTGCATCCGCAATGGGATTCTTTGAAGATCAAATCGCAAAAGCGACAGTTTTGGCGTTGTTTGTTCCTTTGATTATTTCCAGTGGCGGAAACACTGGTGGCCAGGCATCAACCCTCATTATCCAAGCCATGGCGCTTGGCGAGGTCACCCTAAAAGATTGGTGGAAGATTTTTAGACGGGAAATAGTGCAGGGAAGCCTATTGGGCCTGGTACTAGGCGTGATTGGCTTTTTACGCATTGTCGTATGGCACATGATTTTTCCCGATCTGTATGGTCCCCACTGGTTTTTAATCGGGTTGGTAGTTGGCCTGTCACTAGTTGGTGTGGTTTTATTGGGTTCTTTGACTGGCTCAATGCTGCCTTTGATTATGAAACGCCTTGGTGCCGACCCTGCCTCTTCATCGGCACCATTTGTTGCTACTTTGGTCGACGTTACTGGGGTGATACTCTACTTTACAATGGCTATTTTGTTCCTACAGGGGACTCTGCTGTAGGGTTTTGTAGCGCCAGAGCTTCCCAAACCGCCAACACAGACTTGTCGATGGCATGGCGAGCAGTTGCGAAGTTCATCTTTGCTGGGCTACCCTTAGAAGGCTTGTAGTTAATTAAAA
Organism: Oligoflexales bacterium; assembly: GCA_012840965.1. GTDB lineage: Bacteria > Myxococcota_A > UBA9042 > DTJE01 > DTJE01 > DUVQ01. Next base: position 55,424 of record DUVQ01000009.1, read on the forward strand.
CCGCAAAGTCCAGCATCCGTCCATCGGGTAAGGAAGCCGAACCAGCCAAGCTAACAACATCATCAAGGGTGCCTGTTTTTGCCCTCAAATTGCCTTCCAGTGGGGTCTTCTTAAATCGCTTCTTCATAGTGCCCTGTTTACCAGCCACTGGTAAAAGGCCATCAAGTTGATCACAGCAGGTACTGGCCCTGGAGTAGAACAACAGCTGAACTATCGAGCGAGCAGATGCTAAATTTGCATCATAAAGACCCGAACCATTGGTGAACTTGAAAGAATTCCTGGAAATACCAACTTTTTCTACCAACCAAGTCCCAAGCGCCCTTGCACCCTCAGTGAACCCGACCGGCTTTTTGCGACCACTGGCACCCACAAGCCTCAGCATTGTTTCGGCAATCGGATTGATGCTGTCATGCATGACTGGGATCAACAGCTCCTTGACTGTAGCAGAAGAGCGCTCACAGATGACCTCTGCATTCTTTGGTGAAGTCCCCACTTTGGCCTGTCCCTTTACCTTGACGCCAGCCTTTCGCAAAGCGGCCTTAAAAACGCCTCCAGCAAAGGTTGCGGGGTTCGGGACTCGCTTTAAAACGGCCAAAGAGCCTTTTCCAGGGGACCTACCAGACACCGTCACTTCCAAAAATCCATCTTCAGCCAGCTCTACCTTGATTGTGGGTTGTGGTCGCTTGCCAACAGGCGCGGTCACAGCCGTGTTAACAATCCGTAAGTTATCGGATTCAGGGGTAACTTTAACTTTAGACGGATTTCCAGCACCTCCAGGGGCGACTGAAACCACTATCGCGTTTCGATTTACTTGAAACCCAGCCACCCCAGCTCTGTAGGCAGAATCTGTACTTTTACGATCAAAAGCAGGAGGCACATCAGCGCTATTAAAAGGGTCCAACACGATTTTCAATGCGTTGGCCCTTTTGTAACCAGCATCAAAAACACACTTGGCAAGCTTTTCCAGGTCCTCTTGCTTTAATAAAGGGTCACCACTGGTTGAGATAATGATTTCCCTGGCGTTTGGAGCTTTGCCAACCACACTAACCTTCGTGGGTAAGGTGTAGTCAGCACCCAAAGTAGCCAGCGCTACAGCCGCAGTGAAGATTTTAGTGACCGAAGCAGGATTTAACAGCTTGTTTTCATTTAATTTAGCAACCGCCACCCCATCGAGGGCAAAATAGGCGGAAACTGTAAGCTCATCTGATTGCAAGTCGACCAAGGGTGCCAACAAATCGGCACCATGACTACTTGCCCCGGTAAACAACAGGACTACCCAAAAAGGCAGCAACCATGAAGCAATTCTTACAGCCATTACTTAGACCTTTAAATCTGACCTACCAGATGATTTTAGATATCGTCACTGTAGTCTGCGCATCTAAAGCCATAGACAGGATTGCTGGCTTCAAGGTGAACGTGAAAAAACCTATCAGTCGCCCTTGCACGACAGGTTTGCTGTTTGGTGACTTGGCAGTTACCACCCTTTAGCAGGCGTTCATTTCCGCGTTCAGGAACCAATTCCCGAGCATCAACCACTTCAGAATAGGCTATACAAACTGGCAGCCCCTTTGGAGAATACTCTGATGCGCAAACGCCAAAGCAGTTGTCATTTTCCTCACACTCACTGCATGTTGTATAGCAAGTCTCCTTGCAGTTGGGGGTTGCACACTTAAGACAGACACACTCATCCGGCAAACTTTCTTTACAGGTCATGTCAGCTTTGAAATAGCCTTCTACCCACTCAGAAACATTGCCAGTCATATCGTAGATGTGCTCACCGTTTTCAACGATCAAATCATCAATGCTGGACATAACCTTAGCAGGCGACGAAATTCCGGTGCAGAACATCAAGCTCACCCTGTAAGCTTCCCTGTCGCATTTATTAATATCAATGTTTGGGTCAGAAATTGGCCAAGGTCGCTTTCTTTCAGCAGTTGTGGCCTGACCAACAGCAGCTCTTTCCCATTCAACCTCCGTTGGTAGGCGTCTACCGTGGAAATTACAGTACTCACGGGCCATATCCAAGGTTACGTTCACGACTGGGAAATCATCATAAAGCGGGTTACCGTAGTAGTCTTCGATACCGAGCGTATTAAAGTACTTGGGTTCCCTACAGCCTCCCAACTCGACGCAGTGCCGATACTGAAGGTTTGTAACTTCATGCTGCTCAATCAGGAAGGGCGCCACATCAACCTTGACGGCTGGATAAGTGCTTGGCATTCCAAAGGCATCTTTACAGCTTTTAGGGGTCTCATTGGCATTGTAGCAAGGAGCCTCATCGCCAAACAAAAACAACCCCCCTTTGATCTTCACCATTTTGGTCGGCTCTGGAGGTGTAACCCCTGTAACGCAAGAGACCGCCAACAAAACGGTAACAATGCTTATCCAAAGGCGATTCATCGCAAACTCCTAAACGCTAGAAGGTTCCAGTAGCCCCAATCCATGCAGTCTCACCATCGTATCCACCAACAAGGACTGGGCGGCGATTAGAATCGGAAACCCTATCTTCAGGGCGCACTGCCGAACGGGCCCCCTCCCAAATCAGAAGACTGGTACCCAAAACTGCCAAACCAGCACCAACTCCATAACCAACATATGCCCACGTACGGTAAGTTTTGAAGTCATCGGAATCAGTGAATTTTTTGGCGGCCTCAGAGCGCATCCAGATGCCAGCGCCTGCAGCCCCACCACCTAGAATTAGGGACGTAATCCCAAGCCCACCACGCCATGAAAATGGTTTCTTACGCAAGTATAAATTGGCGTCTACCGCATACTCACCTTCAGGTGTAACTTCAATAGTTTGCTGGAATTGAGTGTATTTCTCTTTTTCGATGATAATTTGGTGAGTTCCAGCCTCAACCACCAGCGGCTCGTAAAATGGGGTGACTGCTACAACCTTACCATCAACGTAAATTCTGGCGTTTCGAATATTGGACTTGACGTGCAAAATACCCTCTTTGCGAATCCTTTCCATTGAAAAAGTCATACTCAAGGGAGCTCGTGAACGCACTGTAAAGCCCTGGGATAAAGTATGGAATCCAGCTTTTTCCAGCCGGACAGTGTGGTTTCCCTCAGCCAAGTGAATGGAGACTGGCGTCTGACCAACCATCTGATCCGAGTCGTCTATGAAAACGTTGGCGCCCTCTGGATCTGACGATATATTGATCTCTGGCAGAGATATGTACGCCTTTTCCTTCATCAGGGCAATTGTGCTTTCAACGTCTTTGACGTCGCCTGGAGCCTCTCCCACCATCTTTTCATGCAACTCAAGATAGCCGCGAAAAGCATCTGCCGCCTTTTGATATTCCGCCGCTTTTTCATAAGCTTTTGCGAGGTTATAAAGAATCGAATAGTGTGGGAATAGCTTGTGAGCCTCTTCAAATGCCTTCACCGCCTCTACGTATTGACTGTTACCATAAAACTCAAGCCCTTCATTGGCCAAGCGGCTGGCCTTAGCCTTTGGGTCATCTGACCTGGATGAATCTTCTGAGTCAGCCTGTTGCGTGTCGGTTTGTGCAGACTCTGCGGCAGATTGTGAAGAGCCGCTTTCTTCGGGATTAGCCTGAAGGGACGAATCGGTGGACGCTCGTGCCAGATGGCTCCATCCCATAAAAGCCAACGTTACAAGCAGGCAACAGGTTTTAGTTACCATATTCATAGCTACCACTCCGGCATTACGATTGTCACAGTTCCAAACCAGTCGTAATTACTCTTCATCTTTCATCTGCACTCTTAGTTGGCGGCGAAGAAGCCCGATTAGCCATTCGGTTGGCCCAAGAAAAATGTACACAGCCCCAAACGCCAATAACGTATAGGAAGCTTTGATTTTTATCATGGCAATAATCAGGCTGGAAGCCAAAAGCATCAAAGCAATCCTGGTACCAAGCCCAGCGTTAATCTGTTTGAAATTGCGATATCTAACGTTGCTGACCATCAGCAAGCCCATTGCAATCATTGTCACCATAAATGGGATGATTCTTGAACGCTCTGAAACCCCAAGATCCGACATACCCCAAGCCAGAGTCGCGACGATACCTGCGGCAGCTGGAATGGGCAATCCAGTAAACCATGGGGTAGGTTTGCTGCGCCTTTCAGTCATAACGTTGAAACGAGCCAGCCGCATCGCCCCACAGGCAACGTAGATAAAGGCAATCAAAAGACCGACCCAGCTAACCTCCATATGACTCAAGGCAAAGGAGTAGCCCAAAATACCAGGCGCCACCCCGAAACTAATCACATCGGCCAAGGAATCCAGCTGGACTCCAAATTTCGTCTCCGACCTAGTCATCCGGGCCACGCGACCATCCAAACCATCAGCAATCAAGGCAACCAAAATCGCTATGGCGGCTCGCCTAACACCTGTACTTCCACCACCTTCCATTACTGAGGCTATCGCAAACAGTCCAAAGAAAACGCTGGCGAGAGTAAAAAGGTTTGGCAGAATATATTTGCTCTTTCGCAGATCCATCGTTGAATTCTACAACCTGACGACGGTAAAATCAAAGGCGCACGCGCCTTGTCCAGGTAATAACCGAAATCTTCACCCTTTACAATCAATTTACAAGTTGTGTCATAATTTTTAATCCTTGCTGTTTTGCAGTAAGTGCTGATATTTTGATTCGCCCTTTCGATTTTGGGGAGGTTCGTGTGGCTCGTTGGTTAATTACTGGTGGTTCTGGTTTTTTGGGTATCAATCTGGCGCGACATCTTTTACAAACGGGACATGAAGTCGCGACCTTGGACAAGCTTGGCTTCGATTACAAAGATACTGTAGACAAAGTCACTCACTATCAGATTGACGTCAGAAATCGCGATGCTGTGGACAGGTGTATTGCCACAGGATTTGACGTAGTTGTCCATGGAGCGGCCGCTCTACCCCTTGAATCTAAAAAGGAAATTTTTAGCACAAACGTTGATGGCACCAGAAACGTCCTTGAATCCATCGAAAGACACAAAGTTCCTCGCTCGGTCTACATCTCATCGACTGCTGTTTATGGATTGCCAGATCATCACCCCCTGCTTGAAACTGACCCGATGATTGGGGTTGGTCCTTATGGCGAAACCAAGATCATCGCCGAGGCTATGGTCAAAGACTTTCGCAAAAAAGGGTTGACCATAACAACTATCAGGCCTAAATCGTTTATTGGCCCTGAACGTCTTGGGGTTTTTGCAATCTTTTACGATTGGGCTGCCACTGGACATTCATTTCCCATGATTGGGCGTGGAAAAAATCTGTACCAGTTGTTAGACGTGGAGGATCTGTGCACAGCCATTGTGGCAGCCGCTGAACACCCCGATGCAGAGGCGGTAAACACCGAGTTCAATATTGGTGCGATCGAATTTCAGACGATGAGGGAAGACTATCAAGTGGTCCTGGATAGAGCTGGTTTCGGGAAGAAAATCCGCAGTTCTCCGGCCAGTCTGGTGGTGCTTGGCCTGGAAATTTTAGATATATTGGGACTTTCACCCTTGTATCCGTGGGTATACAAAACAGCCACTAAGGACAGTTTTGTTTCGGTAGAGAAGGCCGAAAAAGTTTTGGGATTCGTTCCAAAATATTCCAACAAGCAGGCTCTTATTAGGAACTTCGAGTGGTACTTGGCAAACAAGGAATCATTCGAAAGTGCTGGAGGAACCAGTCACAGAGTGCCTTGGAAGCAGGGAATCTTAGGCATAGTAAAGAAATTCTATTAGATCCAAAATCCTTACTGGAATCTGACTCAAAGCCAAAACCGTTCAAAGCCAAAATCAAGAGCGTACCAAGCCTTAACCATCAATTCAGGCAACGATTATTTTAGATTTGAAAGGAATATGGAGGGAGTCACATTTTTCTAGTAGCGACGATCACGGCCCCAGCCACCGCGGTCACGGTCGCCATAGCCGCGGTCACGGTCGCCATAGCCACGATCACGGTCGCCATAGCCACGATCACGGTCGCCGTAACGGTCACCGTAACCACCGCGATCACCGTAGCCACCACCACGGGGTCCACGCTCTTCACGCTCACGTGGGAAATCGACCTTAATAGTACGGCCATCGAGCATTGTGCCATCAAGAGCATTCTTCGCATTTTGCGCAGCTTCGTCTGTTGTAAAAGTTACGAAGCCAAAACCTTTTGAGCGCCCAGTCGCTCTGTCAACAATGATCCGCACTTCCTCGATTTCGCCGAACTCTTCGCACGCAGCTTTCAGGCTAGCCTCGGTTGTCCCCCACGCCAATCCACCAAAGAACAGCTTGTTACCCATGGAAACCCACTCCTTAAGAAACACTTTTTCACGGGGAAGCCGCCTCCCCGTAGGCTGCCCGCACCTGCGGGCTTAGGAGACAAAGATCCACCCAACCCCAAAGACCCCAAAATTTCCTGAAAGCGTGGATACCACGGTGCACAAGACACAACGGTGACTAAGCGAACAAGAAGACACTGGGAGCAAAACACGGGTCAAGGCAGGACTACCACCTCCAATAACCTTGGCAGGATACACCTGTCGAAAACTCGGGTCAAGGGAATAATTTCAGTTATTTGAGTTATTTTTGGATGGCCATTTTCCCGAAAACTTTTCAAAAAATCATTGAAAAGACACAAGCGCAACAGAAAAGGCTTCTTGCTTGTAATAATTCGTGTCTGTTGAAGAATAAGCGTTGAAATTAAAGCCTGGGGTTTTCGAGCAAGTCAAATTAAGCCTCTTGGTTCCATCTGCTATTGGGGTATAGCCATGAAAAATCCTGGCAAAATCTGGAAGAGGTACTGACCTGACCTGACCTTGAGCCATAATTACCCAAAAGGTATAGCCAGTGGGACCAGAAAGCAAAAGTTGTTGATAAGATGGCTGAATAGCACTTTCCAAAGTCCAGCTGATGCCGTTTTTAGCCCAAAATGAGTTTTCAACTGGCTCTACTATTTGGGGAAAACCCATAGCCTGAGGCAAGTAAGTGTAGTACCGACCGGCCACAAGCAGGCGCCCACCAAATTGGGCAGCGGCCATAAAATCGTTGTTTTCCTGTGAAACAGAAAGGTTAGAAAAAGAGTTACAGTCAAAAGCTACCAGTGCGCCTTCTCTACCGTACACCAAAACGTCGCACTCTCCCCTTCTAACAAGCCCTTTGTAATCGGCTGGCCAAGGGATCTGCCAAACCTCAAAATCATCACCTTTTTTGCGGATCAACTCGCCGGCCTTGCTAAGCGTCCAAAAATCATCAACGGCAACGGCATCCAAGGCGATTAATTCGCCTTCAACCGGGTATTCCACCTGAAGTGGCGTTCCAGATACGCCTGTGACAACGGCCCCATTGACACCGACTGCTACTATCGTGTTGTCAAAAAAGCGTTTCACTGCTCTGGTTTGGACGCCACCTGGCACCATTTCAAACCGAAAGTCCGAGTTTTCATATCGCAACAAATATGGGCCACCAGCTAGCGACATCGCTAGCTCACCATTATCGCCGACAACCCCTGAAATCCCATAAAAATCAACAGCTACCCCTGATACAACCCGGGTTGCCACCCTACCATCGAAATGCCACACCCTTCCCATTTCCCCAACAACCCAGAAATCATCTTTGGAAACGCCCCAGATACCTCTGATTGGGGTACCGGTCCTCATACCCTGAACGATGATGTCATTTCCATCGTACAGATAGATTGCCCCGCCATCATCAGCCATCAGTATGCCTTCTGGGACTGTCGCCACGGCGCTGATGGCCCTGGGGATTGAGGTCTGTTCAAAAAGGACATCTGATCCCTCAATGATGGCCACCGGCAGGTTGGTTTCGGGTTTCAATCCAGTGGTCATGGTGACTGAATAAGGCATTCCATTCATGGAGCGTGTAGAAATGGACTGATAAATCGAATAACCCTCGCCAGCAATGGGACCTGTAAATTCTTTGGGCTGCCAGGAAATCCTTATGCGGTCAGGCTCGACTCGCTGATAACCCTTCAAAAGGTCTAAAAAGCCATCAGCGCCCAAATTCCAGCCACCCAAAAGTCCTGGACCGTTTATTCCAAGTGGATGCTCGGGTAGTTCAGGTACGGCCAGCCATAGGTCTCGGTCGGTTTCTATGTTTAGCCGGACATTTATTCCCTCAATAGGCGCTCCACTGCAGGTCACGCCTGGAACAACCCCCATCCTGACCATATAAGCGTTGCCAATTGGCGGTTTAACCATGGCAGCGCAGACTACCGAAAATTGGCCTCTACGAACATTTATCTTGAAATTTCCCTTTCGGTCGGGAAAGGCTCCTGGCCCAGGATCAGGATTTCCACCAAACATGGTAGAACCAGAGGTCCAACATTGCCCGTACATGTGCCCTTCGGCCCAAAAAGGTTTGATGAAGTACTTTTCGTAGTCAAGCACCCTGCCACTGACGGTACAAGCCGCTGAGGTGCCAGTGCCTGGTGGGTTGACTGGATTTTCGGGAGAGGCCAAGCCGCTGATGTACAGGGTGACGTTTCTGGCATCAAAACCAACGATCGAAGAAGCCGAATAACCTAAAGATGTTGCATGAACAGCAACTGGACCCGTCAAATCAGTTCCAGCAAAAGTGATCTGCCCCCTATCGTCAGTTAGCCCTTGATACGGGGTATGGGGGTCGGCGCCCAAGATTACATACGCGTCAGGTAAGCCACGACCCGTCTGGCTGGACAAGACAGTGACATTAACGTCGCCTCGAATGGGCGGGCCCCAAGTTCCGGCGCCCCGTTGCGTTGGGTCAAAGTAACGAAAGGCCTTTTCCCTTGCGGCCTCACCATCACCTATGGTTGTTACTGTAACAGCTCCAGTCTCATCAGCCCTTGGTGCCGTTGCATATACTGAGGTCGCGGATTCCACCACGACCTTTGGTGAGGGAATGTCACCGAAAAACACTGAATCAACGTCAGCTAAGCCGTACCCCATTATGCGAACAATGGTGCCACCTGCTATGGCGCCAGATTCAGGCTCAACGGCCAAGATCTGCATGTCAGGTGCTTGATACTCAAAGCCATTTACCAGTGTGGTATCACCAACAACAACGCGCACAGATACATCGACCAAACCAGGGCTGCCAACTGGGGTGACTGCCTGGATCTCAGTTTCCGAGACCACAACCACTGATGTTGCAGGAATTCCCCCAAAGCGAACTGAAGTTCCAGGGGCAAAACCAGTTCCAACAATTGTCACCCTGGTACCACCTGCTGCAGGTCCCTTATCAGGAAACACAGACGCTACGGACACGCCTGGCAAAGATGGACGCACCACCTTTTCTTCAAACAAATAAGCATCTTCAAGTACTGTTTGACCGACATCAGTGATTGCCCTTAAGTTGACCAAACCAGGGTCATGAGGTGGGGTGATGGCAAAAGCGGTGCCGTCATCACCAAACCGCACTGAAACTGCTTGCCGGTCGCCAAGCATAAAAATCGGGCGCATCGCAAAGCCAGAACCTTTGATAACAATTGGAGAACCGCCAGTGGCAGACCCTGAACTAGGTTCGACGCTGACCAAAGACAGTGGCTGTTCATAGGTGAAAGCGTCTTTGATGCTGCCAACTTCGCCATCGGGTCTTTTGGCAAAGACATCAACTAAGCCAGCTGGAGCAGGAGGAACGGTACAGTTTGCAAGCTGTGAATTCAGGACAAACACAAAAGGCGACTTATTTGCGCCAAACCATACCTCCATACCTTCGTAAAAGCCTGAACCATGAAGAGCTACCGTACCTGGTTTTACGCTGCTGCCACGGTCAGGATCGACTCGGTATATTTCAAATGGACCAACTGGTTCATCAATGTCATTCGGCGGTTCACTAATGTCGGAACTGTCCACATCTTGAGCATCAGGCTCAGCATCATTTGGATCCGGTGTAGAAAGATCAAAGACTTCAGTGTCCGACAAATCACCTTCATCGGTGACATCAGGAATCGCAGCATCAAAGGCGTCGACGGTTGGAGCAATGGCATCAAAAGGCTCGCTTGCTGAAAAGTTATTTCCTTCACAGCCAGCAAACAAGAGAACAAAGCCAAGACATGCAAGCGAACAAACTACTTTAAAACCAAGGCATCTCATTTTGAAGCCAATCAAAGTCAAATCTCAGGCAACAAAAATTACCAACGGTCAGGATATCCCAAACGTTTTCGTCAAGATCATATATCTTAACAGAATAAAATGCAGTTGCCCCAACATTATTGCAGTTTTTAGAAAGATTTAAGGCGCCAATCCAAGAGAATTGGACTCTAAAAGCAGGTCAAAGTGCGAAATATTTTTAAATCTTACACCAATAAACCTTGCCATTTCAGCAACAAGTGCATAATATATCCGCGGTTCCAGGCAAGGTGCCCTTGGAACATTGCTATTTTCTTTATGGAGGAATACAGATGAAAGCGTTTGCAAGGGTATTCGCCGTTGGCCTGATGACAGTTGCATTGGCCACATTTGTCGCCTGCGGTGACGACGACACCCCAACCCCTCAGCCAGACTCAGTTGAGACCCCTGACGATGGCGACACGGACACAACTGAGCCAGGCGACGATGTGAAGCCAGGCGAAGACGTTGATGCAAGGGAAGACACCGATCCAGGCGAAGAGCCTGAGCCCGACACCAAGGAAGACGCCGACACCGAGGACGACACCGACACCGACACTGAAGAGCCACCAGAGTGCGTCAAGGACTGTGAAGGCCGTACATGCGGACTCGACCCAGTTTGTGGGGAGAGCTGTGGCGAATGTGACACAGACGGTGGCGAAATTTGCGTCGAAATGATTGGCCAGTGCCTCGAAGCGAAAAACTGGGATACCGACAAGCCCACATCTTGGGGCCCAGCTGGTTTGGTTCAAACTCTCGACCTGCCTGACACAGGAACTTCCAAGGAAGTTTGCTTTGACTACACGGATGACGGCTCAGGAGACAACGGTTTGGCAACCGCCAAGGGCCTCATCGGCGATGCTCTCAAAGATGCCCATACATTCGGAATCATCTTTGAGTTTGAAGATGTAGCCAACTTCGAGAATTCCGGTGAGTTCAGACTGATTGGCCTGATGGGCGAGCCTGATGAAAGCGAAGGAGCTGAGCCAGGCGACTACCTGATTAACGAAGACTCCTACATCAAGGAAGCCGCGGTACCGATGATTACTTTCCCCGGCTCCGAGGTTACAAACCGCGTGCTGACAACTCCTAAGGCTCGCTTTGTCCTGACCGTTCCGGTCAAGGATGATCTTGTGATTAGCGCCAGCTTGTCAGATGCCCAAATAAAGGGTGACGTTGTCGCATGTGATGATGATGACAAGTGTGCAGATGGTGTCGTAATTGAAAACGGCGTGCTGTCTGGTATCCTGACCAAACAAGATTTCCAGCGTGTGGCAGATGATCTGGTGGCTTGGTGCGATGCTCAGCCTGAGGACGAAAGAGACAGTATATGCGGTTACCTGAAGCCCGCAACCATCAACATGGTTCTTGGCTTGTTCGACTTGCACAAGAAAGATGATGGAACCTACGTGCCAAAGAACCCTGAAGAGGGCTTCCCAGCTAACGCTCTGTCTGCGTGCGTACAGTTCACCCTGAGCAAGATTGTCATCAAGGGCTTCATTCCTGAAGAGCCCGCAGCCGAATAATCTCACCTTTCCTTAATTGAATACCTAAAAATTCATTAATCCCCCATGGCTATTCCAGCCGACAGATTTGATCTAATCTTCAATTACGCCTTACAATATGCGTGTTGACATTACGCAATGTGCACTTGCTAGTTGGAGGAAATCATGAGATTAAGTTTTGTAGTAACAAGTGTTGTCGCCACAATGTTTTTGCTTGCCTGTGGGGGTAAGATTACTGAGTTCAAGCCCACTGAACAGGAAAAGGCGCACGCTGCCGCCCTGACAACTGATACACTAGAACTTAAGGAACTTAAGGTTAATCTTCAGGGAGAGGGAGCGCTTGGAGCGCTAAACAGCATTCAAGAGAGCGCCTTATATCTGACCAGTCAGCAGCAGCAGCGAAATGTCTCGCCAAATAATGTGCTCGGCCTTCTTTCCGGTGGCATGGAACTGCGATCATTCGGTGATTGCGCTTCGGTAAGCGGCTCCAGAGTCACGTACAACAATTGCGGCGACGAAAATAGTTCAATTAACGGCTACTTTGAGGTCGATGGAGATGTGGTCAAGATGGACATCACCATTCGCTCAAAGGGTTATGACGATATTGACTTGGTATACAAATATGAAGGGGCCGTTATCGTCAGCGACACGTTACTTGATGGAGCTTTAAGCATTAGTTTGAGTGGTGCCACCTTCTCTTACACTCTTGATGTTAGGTACAGTCAAATTGTGATCGCTTCAGACTGTGCTGTTGGTGGAAGCTTAAGACTTGAGGTGAACACCAAGGTTTCCGGCACGTCAATCTCGACTGGGGCCACCAGCGCAACTGTCATAGTTGATTTTGGACCCAATTGTGGTGCTATGACCATGAAGGGTGGAAAATAGGTACTGATTAACCTAGCTTACGAGTCCGCCTCAGTTCTTCTTGCACTTTCTTGTACTGAACCTCAAAGGCTACGGTTCCCTCTTGCATGTTTCTGATGCGTTTTTTAACCTCAAGGTCCAAATCCTCGTCGGCGTTCAGATGGCGTCGTAAGATTGGGGACATCACGACAACAAGCTCGTTGTCCATGCCGTAAACCTCGTCAACGTGCCTGGAATGAAAAAGCATGTCAGTAATTTGCCTGATCAGATATTCAAGCATCTGGTCCCCGATACCAAACTCACGATCCCTTGCTACTTGAGCTTTCACTCTATTTGTTTCGTGATAATTCAAATGCTGAGTGGCAATGATATCGCGGGCTCTGTCAGAAATCTCCTTGTCCAACCTGATGTATTCCTTAAGGACAGACTCAATGTCCATCACCACCTCTTCAACCATGTCGTCAGCAACTTCTATTAATTCAGCATCGAGCAGAGCTTGCACGACGTCCTTGGCAATAGGAGAGACCTTACCGCTCAATAATTTCATTTAATCCTCCTAGGAACTGTCAAAAGGCAATCAGCCTGCCCAAAACGGCGCAGAAGTCTACCACGTAAACACCACAAGCCGCCATAAAAATTTAGGAATTTTTAGGCAGTTTCTTGAAGTAAATCACTAAAAGTCAGCTAACTCTTCATCTATCGCCAACCAATCGTTTTCAGTGGCGTATTCAGTTGGCTCGGTACCAACCAGGTGTGGCATCGGAGTACCGCCACTGGAAGCAAGAAGACCTGTTTCAAGGTCAATGTTTACGATAACCACACCTTCTGGAACTTCTTCAAGATCGTCAACAACAGGCAGGCCATCTGTAGCCACGGCCATGAAGTCCATCCAGGCGGGCAAGGCTGTATCAGCACCAAACACACGCCCCTTTTCCTTGGAGCGGCCAAGCCACCTTTCTCTAAGGTCCTGTCCAAGCCATGTAACAGTTGTCAGCTCGTGGGTTGAACCGATGAACCAAACATCAAACGGCAAGGTGCCAGTTTTGCCATAGACAGGACGACTGAGCTTTTTGGCGGCCCTTCCAGTTCCACGCTCTGCCACGTTTCGTAGGTTGTGAGTGATAATAAAGGCAGTTTCTTCGGTCATCACCCTCAAAGCATCTTCAGTCTGAGCGGCAGTTTCAAGTGAAATTGCGTCAAACAATGAGGTGGCGGCGTCTCTGGATGATCTGTTATCGACGACCAGCGTCCCTGTGGAATCTCGAATTTCCCTTATTAAAACAGGCTTTACAGCGATCCCTTCATTATGGAAAGTAGCAAAGGCAGTAAGCATTTCCATTGGACTTGCGTCTGCGCCTAATGCTTCCGGCGTGTAGCCGCCAAGAGTTTGGTTAAATCCAAGGCCACGTAACCAGTCATTAAGACCGCTAATTCCAATGGAATCCATGACTGTTTTAAAAACTCGTAAAGAAATGCGGTTTTCCGACCTAGTCAAAGCCTCATACAGCGTCATATCCTTGGTGTCGTCTTTGTCGCCAGTCGGCGCCCACTCACCTTCGCGGTAAGGAGTACCAGCCAGCACCGTGGAAGGAGCGACTCCCATGTCATAAGCCTTGGAATAGTAAAGAGGCTTGATAACACTGCCAGTCTGGCGGATAGATTCTGTTCTATTGACTTGGGAAATATCGAAGTCGCTGCCACCAACTAACGCGACAATGCGACCAGATTTCGGTTCCACAGATGCGATGGCTACTTGGGGACCGGGAAAGACTTCAAGTTGAAATTCTGGGCTTCCAGGTGCGACACCATTTGCAGCAGTCTTGGCACCACGTTTTTTGGATTTTGGCTTGGGCCGGTTGGGGTCAGCCAACCTGACTAGCAAAACATCGCCGGCGGTAACGGCATCAGCGGCAGACTTTAATTTGCCATCAAGGGAGGTTCTGGCCCTGTCCTTGTTCTTTTTTGGGAACTCTGTGTATTTGGTGGCCCATTTCATAAGCTCCAAGGGAATGAATCCTTTGATTTCAGGGGTTACCTGGATGTGCACACCTCCAGAATCCACGCTGGAGGCCAATGCCAACACGGTGTCTTGCGGCGAAAGCTGTGAGACACCAGAAATCGCCAAAAAACTCTGGTTGCGCTGCAAAAACTCATCCCATCTTGGCGCTTCTATATGGGCTATAGGACCTGAATACCCCTGCCGTTTAGCCAAACTTACAGCGGCATCCCTAGCGACTTCTTGGGCCACCAACTGTAATCCCAGATCAATTGTTGTAGTGGCTGTAAGGCCGCCTTCACCTGCCAAGACAGGGGCAGACGACGATTTTTTGGCAAGCGGAGCGATAGCCTGCATAGCTTTGGTGGCTGGGATGGGGGCCCTTTCCCTTAGGTTGTTTTTGGGACGTACCGCCTGAACCTTTTTGGCGAGTGCGGCGTTAAAATCCTCTTCACTTAAGATTCCCTTCAGGTGCATCCGCCTAAGGACATGGTTTCGTCTTGATTCCACAACGTCAGGCTTAGAAACTGGGGTAACAGAGCCTGGAGACTGAGGCAAAACCGCAAGAGCTGCAGCCTCGGCCGCATCCAATTCATGAAGCTCCTTACCAAAATAGGCCCTGGAAGCAGCCTGGACCCCATACGAATTGTTACCAAGAAAGAGCATGTTCAGATACAGGGTCAGAATTTGATCCTTAGTATAGATGTCTTCAATCCGCCTAGCCACGATTGCTTCACGCACCTTTCTGGCCATCTTGCGTTCTGAAGACAGCAACAAAGTTCTAGCTGTCTGCTGGGTGATGGTGCTGGCCCCCTCCTTGACACGCCCACTCCTTATGTTTACGTAGGCGGCCCTTAAAATAGCCCTTAGGTCAGTCCCTGAATGGTTGAAAAACCTTTCGTCTTCCGAGGCTAAAAAGGCGTTTACCACCAAAGGAGGCATCTCCTCGACCGGAACCATATACCTACGCTGGGAATACACTTCAGACAGAATCTGGCCATGTGCCGCACGAACTTGGCTAACCGTTTCAAATCGAATGGCATCATATGGAGGAATCAGCGGCAAGTCCCGAGCCAGCCAAACATAGGCGCCCCCCAACAGAGACGCGACAACAAGCCCCCCAGCAATCATGCAAACAAAAACAAGGCGGATTACCACAAGAGGCCAAGATCTGCCGCGAGGATTTGTAATTTCAAGCTTGGACATCAACCCAGACTCTCAAAAACTTTTGCATTGTAATCTAAAAGAGGTGGTCAGCAAAATCATATCCTTGGATTTCGAACCATTTTTGGTTGACAACTTGATAAAACTTCATCTAAACTGCTCCGGCTTTTGAAAACCGTTGGCGAAGTAGCTCAGACGGTAGAGCAGGCGGCTCATATCCGCCGAGTCGGGGGTTCAAGTCCCTCCTTCGCCACCAAAGTCTAAGATTTCTGTTTTTCTTTAGTCTGTCGTCGACTAATTTTTGATCAAATTACTGGTTGAGAGCATACGCCCAAAACAGCGATATAATTAAACAAAGACCATCGGAATCGTAGAAATTCAATTTTTAGATGAAAAAAGCGTGAAAGCCCCTTTAGTTTTTTTTGCATTGCGGGCATAATCTTTCGGATTGTCGGATGACTGCGCCGAGTAGTTCTGGTTCAGTCCCAACCGGCGCAGCCTGCCTTTGAGAGGTTTGGAGGTTACAGATGAAGGCCCGATGGCAATTATGGGGGTTGGCGTTAAGTCTAACTGGCTTAGTCGCCTGTGCCACAGACGTTGGCACTATTGATAGGACACAAAACGACAAGCTAGAAAAGAAGATGTTCGCCGGTCTTTGGTACCTTGCCCAAACGGTTATCGACATCCCCCAAAGCGGCGCATTCAGCTTCGTTGGAGAGATGAACTTTGGTGGTACCAGTAAGGTCGTCTTCGACATCAGCGAATCCACTTTGACTGTGTACCCCGTTTCTGAGTACATCGAAGGTGCGGAAAAGAAATGGAACACGCACAAAATCCGCAAATACTGGGATGACAGGTGCCTTGACCGAGAGTCCGATGCTCCTGAGTATGGGTGCATTGATGGCAAAGACAACTTGGGCAACCCAGATAAGCTTTGCTGCTACGTCGAGCAGTACGTTGGGCAGCCTGTTGCCATCTTTGACATCAAGTCCCACTTTGATGTCATCCGTAGGTACAATCCGCAAACTGGTGAACAGTCCAACGTGATCGAGGAGAACACTACGGATAAGTTCTGGTGGCAGCGTAAGTACATGCGGGTTAACTGGGCTCGCAATAGGGTGGCTGACTATACCTTCATGGCTAGGATGATCGACCAGTCCCCCGTTGACTACTACGTCCAGGAATTCGAGGGTGAGAGGGGAAATCCTGATGCTCCGACAATTACTGACGATTACATCGACGTGGTCACCAAGGTATATGGCCAGCCGCAAAGTACTGGAAGCTGCGACGTTTATGGAGTTTCCTATGGCGACTGCGCCCCTGCGGTAGTTAAATTCAGGACCGCCTTCCGCAAAGTGGATCCAGACCAAAACTACGAACCGTTGCGATTCCACAACGAGGTTGAGCAGGCCCTGTTTGGTTACTTCCTGACGGAACGAAACACATATGACGAAGATTGGGGGTTGATTGAATCTGGTAGAACTTCTTTCATCAACCGTTGGAATCTGTGGGCTAATTCCTTCAAGGAAGAAGAGGTGATTGGTCTGGATGGTAATCCTAAGCCTTGTTTCAAGGATTGGGCCAATACCGGTTGCGATACTGAAAACATTGAAGGTTCAAAGGAATTCTGTAAGGCAGACGATTGGTACACCCATGGAACCTGTGTACTGCGAACTCCGCTGCCTTACTCTGCGCGTGGACTGAAACCGATATTGTTTACAGTATCCCATGAACTGCCTGAATCGCTTTGGCCAGCCACAATGAGAATGGCCGAAGTTTGGTCAAAGGCCTTCAAGGAAACAGTCGCGTGGCTGTACTTCTGGGAAGAAAAGGGCTTGATTCATGGCCAAAATCAGCTTCGTGAGTGTCAAACAAACGCCGATTGTGCAAGCCATGCACTTGTTGATACAACCTTTGAACTCGACAAGGTCGATGGCGACAACCTGCCTAAAAACAATAGGGGCGGAATTCTGTGGTCTAACATGAACAAAACCATGGTTATACTGCCAAACAAGGGCATTTCCATGCCTGACTGGCGGTTTCCAGATGGTTTAAATGCAAAGTGCGCCGTGCGACTTGTTAACTTGGCTGGCGAAGCACCTGCCAACCTAGACGTTGCTGGCGTAAATGTCCTTTCTAACGTGCCAGCTTTGACCACCTCCTCCTACAATCCTGATGTACCCGGATATGCTGTAATTGACCCAGTAAACGGCGCTAATTTCGAAGTGCGAGGCGTTGGCTCTGTTACTGCCGATTGCCCTGCCAACCACATCGTTACCGTTGTCGCTGCCCCTGGGAAGGTATTCACGGCGACCACACCCAAACTTGTGACCGCTATTTCAGGCCTTAGGGTTATAAACGCGACTGACATCGACATTGACGTCTCGATCAATGGCGGTCTGCGATTTGGCAATCTTGCACCAAAAGCCAACACTGGTTACATGGAAATTGCTGGTGGTAGCAATGGAACTTATCTGCCCGCAGATTTCGTCCCACAACGCCTTGTTGCCACTGAGGCCGGCAGTCGTGGTGACCTGACCTGTTTCCGCACAGATCACCTTAACAAGTGCGTCGGTTATGGCCATAACCTTACCGAGGCTGACTGGACAAGATGGGAAACCATCCTGGGTTCACTTCCCGAAATGTTCGTCCTGTGCCGAAACACTTACACCCCCAAGAACGATGAGACTGGGGAACAAAACGACGACATGTGGCAGACCAACCTGTACGCTCCGTGGACTGAGATCGTCAATGCCACAAACGAACAACTGGCCTTGCTTCCAAAGGTCAACCCCTGCGTTGACTTCCTGTTTGGTGCTGACAAGTTGGGGCCAGAAGAGAGGCTTGAAAATGCCAGCAAGATGAAGAAAATCGGTGACTCTCGCTACAGCAGTGTTAACTGGGTCAGCGAATCTCAGTACTCGTCTCCGCTTGGTTATGGTCCTAGCGCCTCAGACCCAGACACTGGCGAAATCTTCTGGGGTACCGCCAATATTTATGGCGCCTACATGTATTATTACGCGAACATGTATCGTGACCTCTTTGACCTGATCTCCGGCAAACTCAGCACCTCGGACTACGTCCTAGGCCAAAACGTCAGGGAATGGGTCGCCGGCAAGGCAACAGGCTCCAGAGAAGCGGCACTGCAAACGGAAAGTGTTGATTCTATGATGTCTATGCCTGATCAGGGTGCTGCGATGAGAAGTGCCATGCAGCATGAATTGGACCCATCCGTTTACATGGCTCACGATGGGCGCCCAGTCAGTCACATGGACATCTACAACGTGATCCTTGACAAGGACCTCGGCCGCAAGCTTCAAGGCGCACTGCCTACCCTTGGTAATGGCCAGGGCAAAGTCAGACTTAACGCTGTTAAGGGCACTCCTTACGAGCACCTGTTGTACAACTCCGAAGTTGAGATGCTTCATGAGGCTGGCCAAGTTGCATCAGCTTCACCTGTTGACTGGGCAACGTTGGAAGACTTCAACAAGAAGGAACGTCAACGCCATCAATTCCTGGGCGCTCATAACTACTGCTACTCGGACTTCTCGGACGAAGGCTTGATTGGTAGTGTCAAGGCTTGGGCGTGTATCGGTGATGACCCAAGACCTCGATGCACCAGGGAAAGCTTCGACCCGTTAGATGTAACGACGTACTACAACAACAAGTGCTGCATTGACGATGGCGAGCTTTTGGCTGAGGCCATCTTGATGCGTTTCTATGCTGCTGTAGTTGAGCACGAAGTCGGACACACCGTCGGTCTACGCCACAACTTTTCGGCATCCACGGACGTCTTTAACTTCTTTGATCCATATTATGACATCAGAGAGCTTGAGCCAGTCCCATGTGTTGGCCATTCCGAGTGTGACCAGGCTTTGGGTCAGTTCTGCAAAGATGGTTATTGCCACCAGAAAAAGGCTACAACCTGTAGTAGGAAAGAGGACTGTGGTTATATCCAAGACAACGGCAATGTTGACCATTACGACACCTTTGACTGCGTCAGCAGCAAGTGTGTCGAGTTGGTGCGCTGTGGTCTGCAAGGCCAGTGTCCAGATGGTATGACCTGCAATGGTGCTGATCGTAACTGCTACGAGAACTCAAACGGCACTATGGTCAGAAAGGAAATTCCCGTAGATGCGGACAACTCTTTGATTCGGCAGATGATTCCACGCGGTCCATTGACTGCCTCGGAAATTGAGAAGGGCCGGACGATTTATCAATATTCATCGATTATGGACTACGGTCAACGTTGGAACTCCGACGTTATGGAGCTTGGTAAGTACGACACTGCGGCGATTCGTTTTGGTTATGGAAGCTTGGTTGACGTTTACCAAGACACAAGACATCTGCATGACAGCGTTCACCAGTTTGCCCAAGCATATGGTTACAATTCAGATTCCCAAACGTCTGACAATATGGAAACATCAAGCTGGAACTGGGGTATCTACTTCTCGCAGTTCTACTTCTTGAACAACATGATTGGGGTAGAAGCCAACCGGACAGATGGACCATATGCCAGAAACAGGGCGGCAACTCCGTTCTACCAGATTCAGCTTGAACAGCAGATGGTTACCAACTACTACCGTGAATACTCTGAATTAAGCCGAGTGCAGGTCCCTTATAAGTTCAACGGAGACGAATACGACGGCAACGTTGGCATCTTGACCTGGGACACCGGTATCGACCCATTGGAAATCGTCCATAACTTTGGCATTTCATTGAAGGACTACTACCTTATGGACGCCTTCAAACGTGACCGTTATGGCTTTGGTTTGAACGCGGACCCACTTAGCTATATGTCAAGGATTGCCAGCCGTTACATGGATGCCATGCGTGGTTCTGCCATGTACTACGCCTTGTTTGGACACATCCTTAAGAACTACGGTTGGAGGGCCATCTGGGCTAACGGCCGGATGATGGGATGGGGGCTGCGTCGGGCATCTGAGACTGGATTCGAGATTTTGGCTAACACCTTGGCGTCTCCAGCTCCAGGTTCCTTCAAGCTGAATAAAGACACCAAGCTCTACGAAAATATTAGCTACGATTCGGGTGTACCCGGTTCCGAGCTGAATATTGGTCTGGGGCTTGGTAAGTATCCCTACACCAGATTCTCTGAGCAGGCAGGCTATTTCCAGTGGCAACACGCTGAATCCATTGGCTCGTTCTGGGAGAAGCTTGCTGCCATTATGACGCTTACTGACTCAACTGTTTACTTCACCACTAACTATGTTGGTGAGCAGCTCAACATCGGCGTTGGTACTTCTATTGGGTTTAACACCATGTATCCTCGCCAGTTGACTGAGGTATTCGGGTCGATCATCGTAGGTGACAAGGACTATCACGCTTGGTCCGCCGAAGGAGGCAGGGCTCAACCCAGAAAGTATTTTGACGAATACAACATGGATGCCTACACAGTTTCCCCGTCCCCTTATCTGACCCAGAACAAGGACAAGCCTGCGACAATGGTTGAGCCTTCGATAGACAACCTGACCTTGAAGGCTTATCTGTTGCTTTATGGAATGGCCTATCTGCCAGCATCCTTCGATCCGGCATTCTTGGATTCCTTCGCTATATGTATTGATGGCAGTGGCAGTTGCCCGGATATCAGCCCAAGTTCCGGCATCGTTCCCGAGACCTTCACCGATCCATTTGGTGGAAAGACCTACCGAGTCTGGGCACCTGTTTACAGGACGGACTGGTATTCGCCCAATGTTGCGCTGGTTCGTAAGGCACAAGCCCAACAGGCAGCTTGGGAAGCTGCGGACGACGACGCTAAGGTCCAGGCTGAAATGGAATTGCGTGAGTCGATTGAGACATTGGATTTAATGCGTGGCCTGTATGAAATCTACAGCGCCATGCGCATTTAGGCAGGGGGTATGACCATGAGGAAACTTACTTACAACATGGCTCAGACTCCAGGAGGAAGATTCATGAGACATTCAGTCAAGGCCGTCCTGCCGATGCTCACGTTGCTGGTCGTATCTTGTGCGCAGGACTTAGGCACCATAGACCGTGTACAACACAACCCAGTTGCGAAACGAGACATTCTTTTCCATGAAGATGGAACCAGAAAGGAGTGGTTCGTTCAGGTAACTACCATTGAGGCTCCCTACGCTTCGGCGTACAGCTTTGTTGGCGATCAGGGACCGATGGAACGGGGCGTTTTCGAGATTCAGGAAGGCGTGCTGTACTTCTATCGTTCTTATTCATTCGCGGAAAACGAATGGGTTGGAAATCCCAGAACTGACGTCGACCAGCGCTTGACGAACGAGGATGGGTCACCCTACTTGATAGATGGTAAAGAGGTGTGGACATCTAAAAACACACCTTTGCTGGCCTACCCTATTACTTCTCACATGGACATCATTTGGGAATACAACCCCAATACTGGTGAAAAGACCAACGTGCGAGTTGAAAACACAACTGATCGCATGTGGTACGAACGCGAGTATATGAGGGTTACCTGGGGTAACAACTTAATGGTTTCCTGGGCTGGCTTTACCACGGCTATGCGCGTTGGTGGTACATACGCTGGTAATCTTGGGGTGCCTACCATTCATCACGATCTCTCTGCTCACAAGGAAACAGCACCCAGAATGAACCAAAAAGAAGGCTACATGGATTTTGTGAATGACTGGACACTTACCGCTCAAACGGAAGAGCTGGAAGGCTATGGAACTATACCGTTGTGCTGGTTTTATGCCTGGTATTCCGGTGGCGTGTATGAATGCATTTCCGAGAAAATCCAAACCAGAACCTCTTTCTTGGCTGTTGATATTGAAAGGGAAGCCGAATATGAGCCTCTACATTACGACGATTTTGAAATGAATCGTTTCGGTTACTTTAGGGAAGAGAGGCTGGTTTGGGACAAGGACTATGGCTTTACATATGATGGCGTTCGCAAAATGGTTAATCGCCATGACATCTTTAAGAAGGATGAAAATGGCAAAATCATCGGTGTTAAGCCCGTGATTTATCACTTGAATATCGGATATCCAAACGATTTGATCGACGAGGCAAACGGACTGGCGGCAGAGTGGAGTCGCGCCTTTGACGCGGCAGTAAAGGCTGCAACCGGAAAGCTGCCTTATGAGCTGCCAGCCTACCATGCGAATGGCCAGCCGATGCTCAAGGATGATGGAAGCGCAGTTCATGTTGCCAGCATGTTCATCGTCTGTGAAAACAATCGCCAGGATTTCGAAGCTCGTGATGCCGGCACCGTAGTTGCGGACGAAACCATCTGTGGCTCATTGGATGACTACAAGCCTCTTGGAGACCTTAGATACAACTTCTTGTCAGCAATCACGGCTCCGACGCAAGTTGGCCTTTATGGATACGGCCCCTCATCGGTTAACCCCTTGTCTGGGCGTATCGTTAAAGCTGCTGCAAACAACTACGTTGCGGCTATGCGTCTAGGAGCCAGAAGGGCTTTGGATCGCCTTGAACTGCTTGCTGGCGTGAAATCCTTTAGGGAAGTGGCTGATGGCGCTTACATCGCCCAAGATGTGCGAAACAAGAGCCTGGAAAGGACCACTTACTTCAAGCCTGGATATACCCGTGAAGAGGCTGTTGAGCTGGCCCAAAAATTGGTTCCTCCCGAGGTGCAGTCTGCGCTTACAGGTGGCGCCATTGGAAAAACTGACAGAAACCCCACTGCTGGCCGTATGGGAATGCTGGCGGCCAATCCTGACATTGAGGCGATGCTGATCTCTGATGACGTGCGTATGCTGTTTAAGGATCCGCGCCTTGGGGCTGCAAATAGTGGTGCTGTAAGTGGCCCTGGCGGCGCGTATGCTCTTCGCCATTGGGCAAACGCAAAGGGTGTTCAGGAACGCATCAAGGCAATGACTGAACAAACCAAGATGGGCCTTGATAAGGCTGACTATTACGATGGGGCAATCCTGCGTTTGGCCGACGAGTACAAGGCGCAATACGACAAGGCCCTTTGTGAAGGATTGAGAAACGTTCAAAACACCGCCTTTGACTTTAGCGCTTTCAATGATAGCAACCCATGCTCAACAAAGGCCTTGATTGGCCAGCTTCGTGAGGCTTTCGCTTATTACAGCCAGATGAGCCCCTATGCATACGAGCGAAGCGTCATCCCAACCCCGCTTGAAATGGAGACTTTTGAGCCAATTTTGGTTGAATCCCAGAAGGCGATGAACGGGCTTTTGGATAAATTGCGCCAGGAATTCGCTCAGGAGCTTTACAAGCGGATTTACTGGGGCGTGGCAATTCATGAAGTCGGGCATACTCTTGGCCTGCGCCATAACTTTGAGGCCTCGACTGACGCCCTTAACTTCCCACAGGAATACTGGCAACTGCGAGTTACCAAGAATGGGGACAAATACGAACCAGTTGGCCTTTGGGGTGAGACCAAAACCCAGGTTGCTGCTGGGCTTAGGGAATATCAGTACTCTTCGGTTATGGACTACTATGCCAAGTTCAACATGCCGTGGCTTGGAATTGGATTGTATGATATCGCCGCGATTAAGTATGCTTACGCCAGAACGGTTGAAGTATTCGAAAAGAATCCCGATTTGACCAAATTTGCCAAGTACATCGACATCGACCCCAGAGAGGTTTCTTCGGATAACCTGCCTGCCTTTAAGGAAAGGGGCGAAGGCTTTGGATTGGCGTTGCGACGAGTGCATGCTACCAATTATCCCAACTTCTGGGGCAACGTTGACGATATCTACAAGCGCCGTGACGTTCCAATTAGCGAGGTCATCGGGGCCAAGTGCGCAACTGAAGGTGCAAGCTGTGGTGATGGAAAGGTCTGTAAGCTGTTTTACGAAGGCTTGCGCTGCAGCCCGAAGGACCTAACGATGGTCCCCTATCGATTTGGTGGCGATGAACTCACCTTCGGTCTGCCTACAGTTGCAGTTTGGGACGATGGAGTGGACTCGTTTGAAATCGTGAACAACCTGCGTGAAACCTACGAAAACAACTGGATTTTTGCTGGTTACTGGCATCAGGATCCTACTTACTGGCCGACGAACTACGGCAACTGGGTCCAGATGAACTTCTACCAAATGCGAAATCACTTCCAGTGGTGGGCAATCAACTACTCTGTGTACAACAAGAATGACTACTGGAAAAACCGCTTTGGAATGAGATGGGAAGAGGACTTGAACGGTGGTCTACCAGGCGCGATGGCTGCCCACATGTCCTTTAACGTGATGGCAAGCACCTTTGGTCGTCCCGAGCCTGCAAACTATGGGTACAACTGGATGACCATGCGCTACGAACCAGTTGACCAAGTAAACAGGAACAACTACACCACCCAGTTTATGCTGCTGGAGGAGCAAGGCGCTCGCCCAATTTATGCAAACTGGGACTATAACGGCTACCAGCCAGTTGTTACCGCCTCTGGGTCCATTTATGAAAGGCTGGCCGCTTTCCAGATGCTGGCAGACCCAGAGACCCGTTTCATGGCCCAAGACTATATGGCGGACTCCAGGAAATTCCTTGTGAACTACGCCTCGGTTTTCCGTAATGAAGTCAGGGAGCTCTTTGGTGGTCTCATGGCCAACAACTCTGAAAAATATGGCTGGTGTGTACTGACTCACCCAACTTCCGGGCAGCCAATCGCTTTTGCGGATCGTGATTTCAGTGGTCTTGGCTATAACGGCCAGAACTGTACCAATTCCTATCGCGGCTGCTTCACTATGGATGGGGCAAATCCTGTTAAACTGACCAAAACGATTGCATATGACGACACTGGTGAGACCTGTGCCAATGGCGAACAACTGTATGATTTAGCAGGCATTTCCCTGGAGCCAGAGCCAATGTATACGTTCCCAACTACCAGGTTCCGTATCCCAATGTTGGCGGCTTACTATGGGATGGCGTTGTTGGTTGACAACTATGATCGCTCCTTCATGGACTCTGTAAGACTGTGGATTGCCGGCGACAAATACCAGATCACACCTCCACCAGACGCAGAAGTCGCAACCTGTGAGGACCTGTTCTCAGGACGCATCTACAATACTTACAGGATGAAGGACGGTGGGTACTACCCTGCCTATGATCTGGTTAGCCAGTGTGACTTCCTGTTTTCCTGTTACGATCCAGCCAGAAATGGCAGCCTTACGGATGAAGAGGTCAAAGAGTGCAAGGCCTACGCTCGTGGTACAACTAGGGTCAACGAGCTGACTCTGGAAGATTTGGCCAATGACTATCTGTTCCACCCACTGCAGTTCCTGATTGGTAAGCTTGAGCTTATTCGTGCAATGCACTCGACTTACGAGTGGGGTACTTCCAACTATTCGTACGACGGAAGCGAAGGATAGGCATTCACTTCTTGACAGCTACCATTTTGGTTGATATCTAAAGACATAATGCCTGGAGGAATTATGCGCAGGCTGATTGTCATATGCGCCCTTGCAACGCTTGCAACATCTTGTGCCTCTATTGACACCGCTACAGGCGTCAGACAGGTGGCGAAGGACATTGATGCGGCGAGGGCCGAGCGTTTGGATGCCGGCTCTAAATACGAATTTGAGGCGGCCCTTTTGTACTTGGAGTATGCCATACAACTGCAGGGACGTGGCGAGTATGAAATGGCGAAAGGTTACGTTGCCAAGGCTCAGCAGGCGCTGGTCCAAGGCAGAGAGCAGTTGGAAATCAACTTGAAGTGGCAAAGAGTTGTGGAGGATAAGAAAGCGCAGGCATCTCAACCTGAAGGCGGTGTCCAACCATGACTAGAAATTTATCACTTGCATTAGTTGCCATGCTGTTCCTTTCTGGGTGTATCACGTCAAAGGAGCTACACAAGCGCACTTCGGCCTTGGAACACCTGCTTAGCGAAAACCATGAGGCTATGTACATATGCACCCCTGTCGAACTTGCTAGGGCCACTGCGTACGTCGATTTTTCGCTTAATGAATCAGCGCTTGGTCGTCCGATGGCGGCCAAGCAGTTTGTAGACAAGGCTGCCGCGGCTTCAAAAGAGGCTTTTGTTGGTTCCAGAGACAGTTGGTGCATGAAAGACAGGGATGGTGACGGCATACCTGATGAC
>DUVQ01000010.1 GCA_012840965.1 Oligoflexales bacterium
GATCAACTTGACTGCACTGTGGATAGCTGTGATGGACAAGGTGGCTGTTTGAACGTGACGATGAACAACAGCTGCCTTATTGAGGGAGTTTGCTATGATGCACAAACTCTCAATCCAGCGAACAACTGCCTTATCTGTTTGCCAGGAATGTCGCAATCTACCTGGCAGTATAATGACGGGCGCCCATGCGACGATAACGACCTGTGTACTACCTCAGACAAATGCTTTGCAGGCACATGTAGAGGGTTGCCGTATGAGTGTAATGACGGTCTTGTTTGTACAGACGACTTCTGCACAGGTGACGGCGGATGCACTTACCAACGCAAGAGTGGCTACTGCTTGATCGATGGCGAGTGCTTTGCGGATCTTGCTGTCAATCCAGGAAACTCCTGCCAACAATGTGATTCGGATGCGAATCCAACAGGTTGGTTTGGTACTACAGGGGCATCTTGTAACGACGGAAACTCCTGCACACTGGGCGACACCTGCGTGGCAGGAGAGTGCGTTGGTGATTTACACCCATGTGATGACGGCATCGAGTGCACTGCAAATATTTGTGATGGCAGTGGAGGCTGTACATTCCCATTGGCCAGTGGTTGGTGCAGGATTAATGGAGTATGTTGGCCTGCAGGCTACCCTGAACCTGGCGTTGACTGTTCAGCTTGTAATCCAGATGTAGATCCATACAACTGGACTGAGCTTAGCAGTTCAGTTCAAGAAGTCTGCAATGGAGTTGACGACGATTGTGATGGAATCACAGACCCAGAAGGGTCCATAGGCTGCACCCTCTATTACGTGGATTTCGACAACGATGGCTTTGGCAGCATGGTTGTTCCACCCAAATGCTTGTGTCAAGCTGATGCGCTGTACAAAACGTCTGTTGGCGGAGACTGTGATGACAATAACGGCAATGTCTACCCTGGAGCCACGGAAATTTGTGACTGGGATCCAATCACCGGTGACCCTATAGACAACAACTGTGATGGAATTGCCAACCCTGAAAATACCAGTGGATGCGAGCGTTACTACCTGGATGTGGACGGAGATGGGCATGGAGTGCCTGAACATTACAAGTGCCTTTGCGAGGCTACAGGAAACTATCGCTCGCTATCACCTTGGGATTGTGACGACAATAACCCGCATGCTTGGATTGGTAATGTGGAAACTTGTGACGGCTACGATAATACATGTGACGGTATTGTGGACCCCGAAGGCTCACAAGGTTGCAAGTATTACTTTAAAGACGAAGACAACGATGGATATGGAGACCATTACCAGCCTGGCAAGTGCCTGTGCGGCCCAGATGATGTGTACGTCACAGAAACAACGGGTGACTGTGATGACTCCAATCCAGACATTAACCCATCCATGCCAGAGCTGTGTAATGGCCTGGATGACGACTGCAACGGAGTCATCGATGACGGGGTCATAGAAGATATGTGTCCCTACGATGAGGGGCTAGGATTTGAGCTCCATGGGACGATGTCTTGCACGTCAGGTCAGTGCGTTGTCACCTGCTTCGCTCCAGAAGACCAAGGAGCTTGGTTTGACACGGATAATGACGTCTATAATGGCTGCGAATGTCAGGCAGATATCCATTCTCTGGAGGGCACCCACAGTGACGGCACAACAGCACGAGAGCTGACCCCTCTCGAAGACAAGGGTGACTCGATCATTGTGGCTGGTAATCTGGCTGATACGGAAGCCGACTGGTGGCAGGTCCAAGCTATTGATCTTACTCCCTTAGAGGAAGCAAATGGTTGCGACAACTTTAACTTCAAAGTTCGATTCCTGACTAACGAAGACGACTCGTTCAGATTTGAGGTCTACAAAGGGGGATATCTCGAAGGTAACCTAATGTGTGCCTCTGCAACAACTTATGAATGGGCCACAAACTTCGCGGATCATGTAAGCAAACTTGGAGAATGCGATTGTTCTTCCTACACAGGATTTCATGATGCTCCTGAAGATTATGGCACATGTGTGGCCATGGCGGGAGCCTACAATTGCGGGTCTGGCCTGGGCATAGGACAACCAAACAAAAATCAATGCTCGGACAACAGTGCGAAATTCTTCATCAAAGTGTTTGCAAAGCCGGGAGCCAGCCGCAGCTGCCCATCTTATGAACTTGAGTTTTCTAATGGTAAGTACGCTTTCAGTGGCTTCTAAAGTCAATACAAAACAACAAATTGCATAAGGGGAAAAAATGCGCAGATCCATTATCGCACCAGTGGTGCTGGCCATGATGTTCATACTTGGATGCAGCAAAGGAAGCAGCGATTACACAATTGATGCTGCACCGGTAACGCTTGCAAAAGCTGGGAAGGCCGAAGTTGTCTTTTCGCCTGGCGCTGGCTACAAATGGAACGCTGAATTTCCAGCTAAGCTGACAGTCGTTGATAAAGGAGGCCTGACTGTAGAACAGACAGCCTATTCACGAGAAGACTTTATTGTTGATGGCGACTCAGCCAAGGTATCAATCGAATTATCTGGGGAAAATTCTGGCAAAACGAACCTGAAAATGACTGCAAACTTTTCGGTCTGCACGGATGAGGTGTGCAGGATATTTAGAGAGATTCCGATTGAGATAGCGGTCACTGTGCAGTAGGGGCGTGGGCAGGGAAGCTGGGACAGGGACGGGGACAGGAGGCAGGTTCAGGGGCCAGAGTGGGTGGGGTTGGTGGTTACTTCTTGTGACAATCGTTACAAGCGGTGGGAGCCTTTGTGTCTGGTTTTCCCTTCTTTTCAGCCTTGTGGCACTTCTGACAGCTGTTGTGGTAGGCAGTCTTCGAGTCTGGAGTGTCACCATCAGCTTTGGCCTTGTGACAGTCGGAGCACTTGGGCTTTGATCTGTCAGCACCCTTGAAGTTGTGGTGGCACTTTTCGCACTTGATGTCCCTTTGGTGGGTAGCGTGATTAAACTCTACGTCACCTCTTTTGCTTTTCACTGTAACCTTGGTTGGTTCAGCAGCAAAGCCTGTTGTTTGGAAAGTTCCAATGACGAGCATCAAGGCGGCGGCGGCTAAGAGAGCAGCTCCAAAGATGTTCCGTGTTTTGGCCTTCATTTTTAAAACCTCCAATGGTTTGTTTGCCAACCGCCTCGAAATTGAGACGGATCATGGCTCAGACGGCCATCTGAGCCAAATATTCCAAAACTAATTATTACCCACCATGACACATTTTGCACATCTTTGTGTCTTTGCTGGTGGTGGGGCTCCATCCACGTGGGTGGGGGCTGCGGCCAGCGGTTCCACCAACTTTGTGACAAGTGATGCAGTTTGAATTTGCGCCTTGATCGTGGCATGAGGCGCACGACACTATGTCACGACGAGCGGCATCACCATGAAATTCCGGGGATCTGGCGTCCATAGCCCATCCAGCTGGGTGCGGGGATGCTCGGCCACCAATGGGCGCCGCCGTTTGCGCGATTCTGGCCTGTTCGTGGCAGGCCTGACACTGGCGGGTGGAGTGGCACTTTTGGCACGATGCTGGGTCAGTTCTGGCCTCAATTGGGTGCCTCGTCAGATAGTCTCCGCGGTGGACCAATTGGCGGTCAACACGCTCGGAAAAGCGAATATCCGGGGCCATACCTTGGAAACCGTGGCATTCTGCGCAAAAATCCTGACGGTGGCAGTGCGCACAGACGTCCTCGTCAGTTTTGGCCAAGCTGCCGTGACGCCCCATAAATTCAGCGTCATGGGAAAACAGCGCGGTCGGCCTTGATGGGTTTTCGACGATGTCGTTGTGGCATGCCTTACAGGAAATGTCCCTAAATTCGGCCCTGTGACAGGACATGCAGGTGTCATGGTTCAGAGGTCTGGCAGCTTGCGACGGGGCTGTGCGCTGCTCTACCCCTGCGTGACAGGTTTTGCACTGGCCATCAGTTGGCTCGGCGTGCTTTGCGTGGCTGAAGGCGACTCCTTGGCTTGGAGGTCTGCCAGTCCAAGTTTCAGGCTTGTCTGGATTGGTGTGGCACATACCACAACCACCTTCTTCTTTTTCATGGCAATCCAAGCATTTTGCCTCTGTAAAAAGCATTTCTGGGGTGACTTTGTCTGAATCAATGACTTCCTGGTGGCAGTCATCACACCCTATTTCGTTGTCAACGACGTGAAGCTTGTGGCTAAACTTGATTTTGTCTTGGCGCTTAACCAAGTTACCGCAACCAGCTAGGGCCACCAGCCCGATGACCGCGACAGCTACCATCAAGATACTGTTGTGCATTCGCTTCATTGGGCACCTCACTTAACCAACAAGTCAAAATCATACTGGAACTTCAGCAAGCCAGACCAAGATTGGGTGAAGTCTGGGTTCACATGAACCGCGACATCGCCCTGGACCCGGGCACCTTTACCTATTTCGTAACCGGCTGTTAATGAAACAACGTGGGAGCGGAAGTAGCCTCCGTCCCCAATGTATCAGTACGGTGTGATGCCTGTGGGGTCCATCCTGCGCCAGACGTCATAACCTTGGACAGCCCTATCGTAAAAGTAATTGTTCACGTCTGCTGTGATCATCAGGCGCTTAAGCTGCTGTGGGCGATAAATGGCAAAAGCCCTTGCCTGGGTGTAGGCATTTTCAAAACCTTTGAGACGTGCGATTTCAAGGCCAACAGAGCTTCCGGCGCCGGCCCCGTCAAAGCGCAGCACTGGTCGAAATCCAAGTTCATAACCATGGTTTGCATCGTCGTAGTAAAAGTAACGTCCATACAGGCTGGCACCCAACCATCCCTGCCCATAGTAGCCGAAATCAGCGCCGACTTTGTGGTACTTGGAGTCGGTAAAGACGCTGAAGATTGAGGTTTTGGCAATCCTAGCCGACGGGTTGTAGACGCCGTAATCCAAGGTAAATCGCCAATCTCTTTTGTACATGTAGGTCAAGGCGTTGGAAGTTTCCTGAAATCCTAAAGAAACCATGTCTGTTAGGATGTAGCCAGAAAATTCAAGGAAACGTCGATATCTAAAGGAGTAATCAATCCCAAGGGTTGAACGGTCAAACGTGGAGTGGTTCGTCTGCCCAGTGTAAGACAACCCAAGGTTACCCCAGTCCCAAGGACGGTAGGCCAAACGGCCACCAAAGATGCCTCGGTATAGGTCCACGTTGTTTCCCTGGTATGGGACCCAACCTCCAAAGGCTGAGATTTCAACTGATTTACCAGTGCGACCTTTCAAGTAAAATCCATCCATGACGATGTTGTTACCGGCACTTTCATAAAGAATCTGACGACCAGCGCGAGCCATAAGGAAGTTTTTTGGATGGGTGTATGTGATATTCCCAACCATAAGCTCACCAGTTACCGTCAACTGACCAGCTTGGTTTGTTGGGATTAATCGCCCCCAGCCGCTTAGGTGAATGGCAAAACCAGGCACCCCAACATCATCGGCACCAACGGTTAGGTACTGATAGATGGGGGTTTGAAACATAGTGGACATAGGGTCGTTGGGATCAAGCACTTGGCGACCAGTGAAATAGGTGGTCGCGGACCCATAAACCCTGGTTGTGTTATCTGAAGCCTTTGTGGCAACTGTACCATCGGCTTGGCTAGCAAAGGCCAGCATTGGCACCAACATCGCGCAGGCAAATACCCAAACGAAGCAATTTGAACGTCCCTTAAAAGGCAATGGGCTCGCTCTCATGACAGCCTCCTTAACGTCCGACGCCACTACCAAACTTTTGCACCGTGACACCAAGGGGCGCACGTTTTAGTGTTTGAATCCCAGGTGCCGTTGCCCTTCAGAACTACATCGACTTTTCCATCAATGTGTCTGTCGGCGTCCAAAATCGCTAAACCGTTATCTTTTACAATGCCTTGGTGGCATTCTGAACAGTCGTCTATGTAGTCATGATCAGCAAAGTTACTTGGGTGTTTACCTGTCTTTGGAGCAAGTCCGTGGCAGGAACCACAGGCGATCTGGGAGCCGTCCACCACTGTCCAGTTTGGATTGGTGTTGTTTCCACCTTCCAAAGTGGCGCCATGACAATAGGAATTCGTACAAGTGGTGGTTTCGCGGCTCCACTGGGGGGCGGCTCCCCCGGCGTTTGCTATGCCAGAAAAGACAAGCTGTACCTCATTATCGAGGTGTCCCGAGTCAGAGACTTCAGCTGGCACAACGTGGCAAGCGCTGCAATCTACGGCCTTGCCAATTTGGCTTGGGGTCGTCAGGTGGGCCTGGTGAGCACCAACTGACCTAAGCGAAGTATCCGAGTTTCCAGCCACATCCTTTGGTGGAGCATTATTTAACTGGTTGCCGTGACAGGAGTTACAAGAGCCATCAGAGGAAACCTGAACAATTCCGTCCACATGCTGTCCTGGCTTCACTATGACACCAGCAGCATTTACGGTGTCGTGGCAAGCCCAACAAGCTTGGCTGCTGGGATGGTCGGCACCTGAACGTAGCTTTGCAGGTCCCATACCATGGCAGGAATCACAGGTGTTTTGGCTGCCATCGACCTTAGTCCACTTGGGAGCTGTAGCTTTGCCTCCGTCGAGAGTAGCTCCATGACAGTAGGAGTTCGAGCAGGTGGCATTACCAATGTTCCAAAGTGGTCTCGCACCACCAAGCTTGGCCCTGTCGCCAAACTGAATCTGGGTTGTGCCATCCAAGTGGCCAGGAGCGTTGACAGAGGTCACCGCAGGGTGACAATCAGAACAAGAAAGCCTGGTTGAAAGCTGGATATCCTTGAGATGGGTTTGGTGGGCACCAACAGTTCTGACGGAGGTCTCTGTGTTTCCAGCTAAATCCTTTGGAGGGGCCGGGTTGTCAGCGCTGCCATGGCAAGATTTACAACCACCAGCCGGGGTGAACTGGACTTTGCCATCAATGTGCTGCTCAAGTTTTACAATCCGGTTATCAGCATCAACCGTATCATGACAAACTAAACAGTCAGAGCCAGCAGGATGCTTTGCACCAGAACGCAGGGTTTTTGGGCCCATTCCATGACAGGAATCGCATGTAACTTGGGACTTATCCACCAGTGTCCATTTGGGAGCGGTGGCTTTGCCGCCCTCAAGGGTGGCTCCATGACAGTAGGAATTAGAGCAGCTTGCATCGCCATCGTTCCAGGCTGGTTGGGCGTTGTCAAGCTTGGCCCTGGCCCCAAACTTGATTTGGGTAGTTCCATCGATATGACCAGGGGCATCAACTGAGCCAACAACTGGGTGACAATCAGTACATGTAAGAGCCGTGGAAAGCACGGTGTTCTTGATGTGAGCTTGATGTGCGCCAACTGTCTTAAAGGTGGTTGCGGTGTTGCCAGCCAAGTCCTGTGGTGGTGCTGGGTTGTCAGCGCTGCCATGACAAGACTTACAACCACCTACTGGGGTGAACTGGACCATGCCATCGATGTGCTGCTCAGGTTTGACAATCCTCATGGTGTCGTCAACGGTGTCATGACATGCAGAACAGTCAGAGCCAATTGGATGCTTGTCACCAGAACGGATAGTTCTGGGGGCCATTCCATGACAGGAATCGCACCTAATCTGGGAGCCATCAACAAGTGTCCACTTTGGCTCGGTGTTCTTCCCACCCTCAAGGGTAGCGCCATGACAGTATGAATTCGAGCACTTTTCGGTGTCGACATCCCATTGTGGACTGGCGTCACCACGTCTGGCCCTGGAACCAAACCATATTTGGGTGGTCCCATCCATGTGCCCAGGGGAATCAACAGTAGTGACAGCTGGGTGACAGTCGGCGCATATAAGAGCCGTGGCAAGCGCCATGTCTTGTAGGTGGGCTTGGTGAGCTCCAACCGTTTTAATAGTTGTGTCGCTTTCCCCGTTTAAATCAGTGGGCGGAGCTGGATTATCATCGTTGCCGTGACATGAATTACAGCCTGCGATACCGCGAGTCTGAACCCTACCATCAATGTGGAGTTCCCAATTAGCGATGGTGCCATCTTCAGCCACCGTTTCATGGCAAGTGAAACAGTCCTTACCGGCTGGGTGTACAGCCCCAGTGCGGGTGAGGGCTGGGCCAATGCCATGGCATGACCCGCAAGTTACCTGGGCTTTGGGATCGTCAGAGTTCCATTGAGGTTCCACATTGGAGCCTCCATCCATACCAGCGCCATGACAGGCAACGTTACGGCATGTCACTTTCGCTAGCTCGCCAGTCCCATCAACAACTAGCTCCGGCTTGTCGCCTTTGGCAACCGCGGTATTTGCAAATCTGACTTCCGCGGGCAGTTCAGAGTCGATATGACCCTTGGAATTGACTCTGTCTGGCACAAGGTGGCAAGTTGCACAAGGCACCTTGGCCCCAAGTTCACCACCTAGGACGTGAGCCTGATGAGCGCCAACCCCTCGGAATATTGGGTCATAGTTACCACGGCTGTCAGGTCCTGGGGCCCATGGGGCTTCGAGACCATGGCAGCCAGCACAAGCCTCCCGGGGGGCAACATCACCAAGGTCGTCTCTGTACTCCGAACAGGCAGTGACCCCTAGCGCTAACCAACCAATCGCCGTAATTCCTAAGATCCGCTTTAACATATCAGCGTCCTCCAGGTTCATACCCGGTCGCTCAAGGAGGCAAGACACACCACCCCAACGGAAGCAAAATTATAAGACGGCTAGGAAACTTGGTGGTAAATTTTTCTGACCCCAAAAGTCCGAAATAGCAGATACTCCAGGTATTCAGCTGTTCATGCTTCCAAATCAGGACTTTTTGTGTACACTATTGCTCAAAGCATACTTTCTTGAGCCCTCGGTTGACTACAGCTTAGAGTTGTCCTAAAAATGCGGGCAAGTTGAGCTGATTACACGCCGGAGTCAGTAATGCTAACCGAACGGATGTTACAAATAACGCTAGGTGGCAGCGAATGGGTTCTTTACCTGCTGCTTATCCTGTCTATAGCTTCCATTGCTGTAATGGTCGAAAGGCTTTTGTTTTTCAGGGCCAATCGAATTGCATGGGAGCGATTGCTTGAGCGCATTGAGCCACTGATGCATCCCAATGAAGTTGACAAGATTGAAGATGTAGTCAAAGCGTGGCCAGGTCCTGAGGCAGGAATATTGCGAGCTGTGTTCGACGGCGTACCCAAGGGTTTGGCCGCAACGGAAAAGCTGGTCCAAGCTGCGCTGCTTAACGAACAGCAAAGGATGGAAAAGCGCCTTTCTTTTCTTGGAACCCTTGGAAATAATGCTCCATTTATTGGCCTATTCGGGACCGTCCTTGGGATAATTCGAGCTTTTAGCGACTTGTCGCTGGACGTTAAGGGCGGGGCAAATGTGGTGATGGCTGGAATTTCCGAGGCGCTGATCGCTACTGCCGTTGGGTTGTTTGTTGCCATACCCGCAGTTATTGCCTACAACTATTTCATGGGGCGAAGTTCAAAGGCTGGCGTTTTAGCTCAATCGATAGCCAACAAGCTGATGGCTTTGAAGCAGTCTTAGCGTGGCGGCCTCAGTTGGCGCTATGTGTTGTATTTATTGGCTTTTCAAGACGCACCCGTTGGCGTTTTTTTGAAGGGCGCAGATTTTTATTGACAATTTTGTTTTTTTCAGTAAAATCCGCACTAACTTTCCTGAAACTTGGGTGTTCTCCTGGGTTTCGATCACCTGCAATGGTTATCGGTCTGGCGATTTTGATTTCAAAATGAGCTTGGCCAACTTTTAATGCTTAGGCTTTGTTCTCGCCAACGACGATATGTCGAGGCGGACCCACCCTAACGTGGCTCCGGTGGCGCACGCCCACGTTTAACACCGTTTCGCGCCTGACAAAACATGGAGGAACATGTGAATCTGAAAGACCTAAAGGACATGAAAATCGCAGATCTGCTGAACTTGGGTAAGGATCTGAACGTGGATGGGGCCAGAGGCCTTCGGAAACAGGATCTGATCTTTGCGATTTTGCAGGCTCAGACAGAACAAAATGGAATGATCTATGGCGAGGGCGTTTTGCAGGTCCTGCCAGAAGGCTACGGCTTTTTGCGGGCTCCTGACACCTCTTATCAGCCAGGCTCCGATGATATTTATGTCTCACCAACTCAGATTCGTAGATTTAATCTGCGTACCGGTGACACCATCTCAGGCCAGATAAGGCCGCCAAAAGATGGTGAAAGATACTTTGCATTATTGAAGGTTGAACAAATCAACTACGAGGATCCTGATGTCGCCAAGACTAAGACCTTGTTTGACAACTTGACTCCCTTGTATCCAAACCAAAAATTCAACCTTGAATTTGATCCCAAGAATTACTCGACCCGTGTCATTGACATGCTTTGCCCTCAGGGTAAAGGTCAGCGAACCCTGGTCGTTGCGGCTCCTAGAACTGGTAAGACCGTGATTCTTCAGGATCTTGCCCACGCGCTTGCAATCAATCACAAAGAGGTTTACCTGATCGTCCTGCTGATTGATGAAAGACCCGAGGAAGTCACCGACATGGAGCGCTCGGTCAAGGGCGAAGTCATCAGTTCCACCTTTGACGAGCCAGCGGCCCGCCACGTCCAAGTTGCGGAAATGGTTATTGAAAAGGCGAAACGTCTGGTCGAGCATAAACGCGACGTCGTTATCTTGATCGACTCCATCACTAGGCTGGCTAGGGCGTACAACACGGTTGTCCCCCCGTCTGGCAAGATCCTGTCTGGTGGTGTTGACTCTAACGCCCTACACAAGCCAAAGCGCTTCTTTGGTGCTGCCCGTAACATTGAGGACGGCGGCAGCTTGACCATCATTGGAACGGCCCTCATTGATACCGGTTCCAGGATGGATGAAGTCATTTTCGAGGAATTCAAGGGCACTGGTAACTGCGAGCTGCACTTGGATCGAAAACTGATGGAAAAGAGAATCTTCCCGACCTTGGACATCAACAAGTCCGGGACTCGTAAGGAAGAGCTGTTGCTTGACCCAGTTGGGCTGAACCGCATGTGGATTTTGCGACAACTGTTGCACCCACTTAACGTACTGGACGCAATGGAATTCCTGCTGGACAGATTGTCTCGCCATGATACCAACCGCCAGTTCCTGAACTCGATGAGCCAATAGTCAACTTCACTTTCCAACCAAAAGGTGATTAAATGGAAATCCGACCCTCGCGGCGAATTTCAGATTTACCTGGTTATCCATTCGCCCAGATAGACCAAATGGTTTCGGACCTGCAGGCTGCAGGTCATCATCCTATCGATTTTGGCGTAGGAGACCCCACAGAGCCAACGCCTGAGATCATCCGGCGTGCAGTCCAGAAAGGGGTCGATACAAGGGCGCAATCTGGCTATCCATCATATGTTGGCTCGCCGGAATATCGGCAGGCCATCGCCGATTTCATGGATAGACGGTTTTCGGTAAAGCTGAATGTGGCCACTGAAATCTGCGCAACAATCGGGTCAAAGGAGGCTGTGTTCCAGTTTCCCAATTGCCTGATTGACCCTGGAGACATCGTGCTGTGCCCAAGTCCAGGGTACCCTCCTTATAATCGAGGGACTTTGTTTGCTGGTGGTGTGCCATATTACTACCCTGTCACCCAAGAAAACGATTTTTTGCCAGACCTTGAGGCTATTCCCGAGGACGTTTTGCAAAGGGCGCGAATTATTTGGGTGAACTATCCAAATTCCCCAACTGGAAAAGTGGCGCCAGACGAATTCTGGCCTCGTCTGTTGAAATTCGCCCAAAAGTACAACCTCGTGGTCGCCTCTGATGAGGCTTACAGCGAGGTCTATTTTTCAGCTGAACCACCGCGATCAGCCTTGGAATTTGGGCGAGATGGGGTCATCGTTTTTCAGTCGCTTTCCAAGCGTTCGTACATGACTGGGCATCGTGTGGGCTGGGCTTGTGGAGACGAGCGAGTTATTTCGCTGTTCAAGAAACTAAAGACGAATGTTGACTCAGGAACGGCGACGTTCATTCAAGATGGGGCCATCGTGGCGCTAAAGGACGAAGAACATGTCGCCAAGATGAGGCAGCTTTACCAGCGTAAACGCGAGATCTTGGTGGATGCGCTTTTGGAGATCGGCTGTGAACTGGCTGACTGCACCGGAACGTTGTATCTTTGGCCTAAAGCGCCTAAAGGGACGACAGGATTGGAATTTGCCCAGAAATTGCTGGATCCATCCATTGCTGTGGTCTGCACCCCTGGAGTCGCGCTTGGTGAGAAGCTGGCAGATGGCTCAAATCCCGGGGAATATCATGTGCGATTCGCCTTGGTCCCAGACCTGGAACAAGTCATCCAGGCATCAAAGCGCATGAAGGCGGCTTTTGGCGTTATCTGATGTGTTTCATCTCTTCGTGAATCTCAGCAAAACGTGGCGTTGCCCTTCTGAAAGCATCTAGCAATTTGGGGTCAAAATGGGTGGGCTTTATGCGAAGGTCCCCTCTGGTAATCACCTCAACTGCAAAGCGGTGGCTAAGTGCCGGTTTATATGGACGTTCACAGCGTAAGGCATCGTACACGTCAGCAAGCTTTACAATTCGACCTTCAATCGGAATCTGCTCGCCCTTTAAACCGTTGGGATAACCAGAACCATCCCACCTTTCATGGTGATTCAGCGCTATGGAGGCCGCCATTGCCAGTTTTGGGT
The DNA here is from genome assembly GCA_012840965.1 of Oligoflexales bacterium. Lineage (GTDB taxonomy): Bacteria > Myxococcota_A > UBA9042 > DTJE01 > DTJE01 > DUVQ01. The sequence goes on from DUVQ01000010.1 coordinate 12,511, forward strand.
GGTCACCTAGGATCCTTGCACCATATACGGTGTGCAGCTTCATTGCCTCCATTTCTTCATCAGTTAGGTCACCTGGTTTATGCAAAAGTTCGTCAGGTATCTGGATTTTACCAACGTCATGTAACTGTGATTGAACTTCAATGGTCCTGATAAACGATGGTGGCATTTCAATTAGCTCTGCCAGCAGGCCACTGTATGCGCTTACCCTATGCAGGTGGGCGCCAACATTGTTGTCGCTAGCCTCCGCCGCCCTGGACAACGCCTGGACTGTGTACTCAAAGGCCTCCTCGATTTCCCTAGAAGAGGCAACTACCCTGCCCACAAATTCCCAGTGCAAGGCAAATCCACGAACGACCTCCACGTCGAAGGCGTCGACATCCCTGGGATAATTAGCGGTAACTAGGATGCGTCCAGGAGCGGTGGAATAGACCATGTTATCGATAGGACCGACTTCAGGAATCAGCACCTCCTTGATAATTGAGACCCACTTATCAGGAGACGCTATATGCTGGTTCCATAGTCCAACTTCCGACAAAATAAAGGAGTCTTCTGAAAGTTCACAAGGGCGGACCTCAAAGGATACCTGCCCGGATTCCCAGGTTCCCTTAAAAATGCGTCCAGTACAGGAGCCGTTGTTTCTTTCAAAAGCCACGATTAGATCAGGGTCCCGTCCAGCTTTACTGGCAGCATGCAGCTGTTCAACCAGCGATGGTAAAGGGTCTGCAGAAAGGCGGCCGACGCTTTTTAACTCGGCCAAGTGCACCTCAGAGCTTCGTCCTAAGGCGATCAACTTGGAAAACGAGTCATCTAGGCGCTCTTGCAAAACCTTAGTCCTGACAAGACTGCGCACCCTGACTGATAATTCAGCACGTCCAACGGGGTGGCTTAAAAAGTCAGACGCCCCAAGCTCAAGCGCACGAATCCTGGAGCTTTCATCACCTAGGGCACTCATCACTAGGATGGGCAGGTTATGAAGCTGTGCAAGTTCCGCTAAAACAGCAAAACCGTCTTTACCAGGCAGGATCAAATCCAGAATCAAAAGATCAAAGGAACCTGCGGTAACTTTGTCTACAGCCTCCTGCCCATCCTTTGCCTCAATGACCTCATAACCGTCGGCCTCCAGGATTGCGCGGATCAAAACTCTATTTTGGTCTGAATCATCAACTAGGAGGATTTTTAGTGGTCGCATTATGAAAACTCCGAGTCATCGGTGGGTGTACTTGGATGAAGTGGCACAAGCATCCGATATCTGCCTGCGACACCTGGGGGGTTATCATAAAAACCACTTCCTCCGTGAAGTTTTATAAGATGCTGGGCCAATGAAAAGCCAAAGCCAGTAGCAGGGTTTGTAGTTGCAGTGATAGTGTCCAAAGGGCTGGTCCAAACTAAATCAATGGCAAGATCCTGTGAAATCACCTTGGCGGAAATCTCCACGGAACCATGGCAACCAGCGGCTTTAATAAAGCTTTTTGCCAGATTAAAAATGGCCTGCTTTAGCCGCCTGCCATCTGCTTGCATTGAAATTTCAGCAGATGGATCGACAGTCCAACTGAGATTAGCACCGGCTGTAACAGCGGACTGAGTCAACAAGGAAATCGCTGCCTCTACAATCTGTTTGGGATAACAGACGTCTATCTCAAGCTCCACTAACCCGGCTTCAACACGTGATAATTCAAGGACATCATCTATAGTTATCATTAGATTGTGTCCCGCCTGCCAGATGTGCTGTGAATGCTCCTTCTGCTTGTCGTTTAGGGGGCCATAGAGTTCGTCTTGTAAAACCTCTGCAAATCCAAGAATTGCAGTCAAAGGGGAGCGCAAATCATGAGACATGCTAGCCAACAAATCCGCCTTGTATTTCGCAGACTCAGTCAACTGCAAATTGGCTTCCTCAAGCTTTTGATTTTTGGCGTTTAGTTCCTCGGTTCTGGTAAGCACGGCCTGCTCAAGCCTTTGGGCATGTCGCTCCATTTGCTCGACCAGCATTGCGTTTTGGATGGCAAGGCCAGCTGCCCTCGCAAAGGCCGAATACAAGGCAACTTTGGCGGGCGAAAAGTAGCTTTCCTGGTTACTGTAAAGAAGCAGCACGCCAAAAACATTACTTTCAGCGTCAAATACAGGTAAGGCAGCCACTGAACGATAGCCACGCGAAAAAGCCTGCTCTCGCCACGGTGCGAAGGAGTCAACCTCAATACTGTTAACTACCGATGGTTGTTGACTTTTGTACGCAGTTCCACCAGGTCCACGCCCACATTCTGAATCGTCAACAGATACCTTGATTTCTTCAAGATAGCCAGCCTCATCCCCCCAAAAAGCCACCGGCTGCAAGACATTTTCATCAACCAGCCCAAGCCAGCCCATTACAATTCCGTTGTCGTGAACGGCACATTCAGAAATAGCTTTATAAACGGATGGGATATCCAGATTTTTGGCCAAATTTGCCATAGATTCCGAAAATCTAAGCAAACTATCGATCAGATCGGTATTAATCTTGGGCTCGACCTTCAAAGCAATATCTCCCACAGCATTCACCGGATGCACTCTGTTGATGGATACGCCGGAGGCTTCGGTAGATGATTGTATCCCTATAAGCAAATATGACAATCACAATTCAGCAAAATTTAATGCAAAATCATGCTTTGGACACAGCTCTTCTATAACCAGCAATGCGCTGCTGGCGCATAACTTCACTGAATTTTGGCTTAAAGCTGCGCTCAATCTCGCACAGCTTGGTCAATGCATCCATATCCCACAGGCCTATGCCGATACCAGCCAGCATTGAGGCTCCCATAGCGGTTGTATCTACGTTTGCGGGCCGCAGAACTGGCACCCCAAGGATGTCAGATTGGAACTGCATCAACAGGTTGTTTGCACTGGCCCCACCGTCGACTCGAAGCTCTGTGATTGGGGAGCCGAGGTCCTTGCCCATGGCGTCCACTAAGTCAGCGACCTCAAAGGCAATTCCTTCCAAAACGGCTCGAACGATGTGGGCGGCGGTGGTGCCACGAGTCAGTCCTACCAGCACGCCGCGGGCATCAGCTCGCCAGTATGGAGCACCAAGGCCAGCAAGGGCTGGAACAAAAACGACGCCGCCAGAATCTGGCACTTGGCTTGCCAGAGATTCACTTTCCGGGGCAGTTCTAATCAGACCAAGTCCATCACGAAGCCATTGAACAGCGGCCCCAGCGATGAAGGCGCTGCCTTCCAGGGCATAACAAGTTTTCCCATCAACGGTCCAGCCAACTGTTGTAAGGAGGCCATGTTCTGAAACTGGGATCTGCTCTCCAGTATTCATCAACAAAAACGCACCAGTACCGTAGGTGCATTTTGACTGGCCGACATTAAAGCAGGTCTGCCCGAACAAGGCCGACTGTTGGTCACCAGCTATGCCGGAAATCGGGATACCATCAGGCAGGAACGAAAGCCCCTTAGTGACCCCAAAAACGCCAGCTGATGGCATTATTTTGGGCATCAGCGACTTGGGAACACCCAAAATATCCATGAGTTCAGGGTCCCAGTCCAAAGTGGACAGGTTCATGCACAAGGTACGAGAGGCGTTGGACACGTCGGTGACGTGGGCCACCCCTCCAGACAGGCGATAGGCCAAAAATGAGTCCACCGTACCAAAAGCGACCTTGCCAGCATCAACATCAGCGCGAAGACCTGGAACATTGTCAAGCATCCAGCGGATCTTGGTCCCCGAAAAATATGGGTCCAACACCAATCCAGTTCGTTGCTTAAACAAAGGCTCATGGCCTTGGGCCTTTAATTCGTCACAAAACGGAGCTGTTCTGCGGCACTGCCAAACAATCGCGTTGTACCTGGACCTGCCACCAATTCGATCCCACAACATCGTGGTTTCACGCTGATTTGAGATTGCGACAGCAATACAATCCGATGGGCTAACCCCTGCAACCTCCATAGCGTGGCGGCAGGATGACTCGGTCGAGGCCCAGATAGCCTCGGGGGCATGCTCGACCCAACCTGGCTGAGGATAAATCTGGGGAATCTCGTTGGAAGCCTTGCCGATGACGGTCAGGTCAGACTGGACCACCATAGCCGTGGTAGCCGTCGTTCCCTCGTCAATTGATAAAATGAACTTTGACATGGGCACACCTCCTGGTCGCGGGATTCTAACCCAACCAAGTGGTGATTGTCAGTTTAAATTGAAAAATTTAGAAGCTTAGAACGGTACGTCGTCGTCGGAGATGGGGGCGTGGGGGATGTCCTGTCCCATTGGCGAGGCTATGGGGGTGTCATCTGCGCTGAATGGGGCTCTGTCGCCGCCGCTTCCGATGAACTGAATGGTGCTTGCGACGATCTCGGTGGTATAACGCTTTTGGCCTTGGGTGTCTTCCCACTGGCGAGTTTGGATGCGACCGTCAATGAAGACTGTCCGGCCCTTGCGTAGGTACATCTCGCAGGTTTCAGCCTGACGTCCCCAGACTACGATGCGATGCCATTCTGTGCGCTCTTGCTTTGCGCCCGCTTTGTCGATCCAAAACTCGTTGGTGGCAACGGAAAAGTTAGCAACCTTTTGACCACTTGGAGTCATTTTAATCTCCGGGTCGTTTCCTAGGTTTCCAATCAGTAATACTTTGTTTAATGACGCCATGGTGGTACTCCTTTCATGAAAGACAAAACTGACAGTCCCGTTGACTGCAGACAATTCCTATATCGATTTTACTTTGTAAATGTTTCATTGGCATTGGTCATCCACAGTTCTTGGGCCTATTAAAGCCTTGTGCAAATTCCTTGTAATTTCATCAACTTGAGCCTCAGGCACGACCAAGGTTAATGCACTTGGGGTCAGAATCATCCCTTTGATGCCTGTGATTTTCTGCAACACTGGCAGGGCGCATTCCCTTAGATCCTCGTGGACAGCGATATCCCCAATTGCTGTAACGGTTGCAAGGTCAGTTTCTATTTTTGCATCCCAGCCAGCAAGCAGGTTTTTAAGCGTGGCCAAGAGCCCAACATTTGATGCCTTGGAAAAAACTGCCATAACACCATTGGAAGTGGTAGAGCAAACAAAATCGGGCAGCAGTTTACACGATGCCAGCAGTTCTAAAGCCTGTTTAATCGCATCGCCATGAACCGATACCGCTAGCACCTCTTTCTTGCTGGCGACACCAGTTATGGCCCTTGGTGGGTCTGGAGGATTTGCCCTGATAACGGTGCCAGCAGCGGCAGGATCAAACGTGGCGCGTGTGTAAATTGCGATTTTGCTGTTTTTGGCAAACGCAATGGCATCGGCGTTCAAGACTTTCGCGCCGTGACGTGATAGCTCCAGCATCTCGTCGTAAGTGACTTCCGCCAGTCGTTTGGCATCCAACACCACTTTTGGGTCGGCTGTGTGAACGGCGGCAATATCTGAATAGATCTCGCATCTTTCAGCATTTAAAGCAGCAGCCAGTGCAACGGCTGTCGTGTCTGAACCGCCGCGGCCGATGGTGGTGATCTCTCGCTTGTATGAAGTCCCCTGAAAACCGGCGACCACGACAACGTGCCCCTTTTCAAGCTCGTCTAGGACACGAAAAGGCCTTATGTCGATAATCCTGGCGTGGCTGTGGCTGGCGCTGGTCATTATCCCGCACTGGGAACCAGTCAGTGATATAGCTGGAACCCCATGTTTTTGTATTGCTATTGCCATCAGCGCGGTAGAGATTCGTTCGCCAACTGAGAGCAGCATATCCAGTTCTCTGGTTGGGGGGTTTTCGTCAATCTCTAGGGCCTTTTGTTTCAGTTCATCCGTGGTCTTACCCATGGCTGAAACGACAACAACAACCTCGTATCCCTTTTGCTTAGTTGCAACAACTTGCTTGGCGACCCTTTCAATTCGGTCCAGGTCGGCTACGGACGAACCCCCAAATTTCTGGACGATAACTTTCACGGCTACCTCCCCAACAGCCGCGATTATAGAAAGGGAACGACCTGGTGTCGA